>CAJXAU010000255.1 GCA_913050205.1 uncultured Verrucomicrobiota bacterium | reverse complement strand
AAACATCTGGCGATTGATGTCTGGCCGCGAGGGAGCCAAGACCCCGCACAAGGCGTATTATTTTTACCGAGGCACCGGCCTGCGCGCGGTCCGCAGCGGTGAATGGAAGCTTCACATCGGCGGCGGCAGAAAAAAACAAAAGGACGGCGAAGGGCCGAATCTCACACTTTACAACCTATCCAAGGACATCGGTGAGACCACTGATGTCGCAACAGAAAACAAGAAAATTGTACAACGCATGTACAAGAGGGCGCAGGCGTTTGACAAGGAACTCAAGGCAAACGCCCGCCCCCCGGGCGAAGTCAAATCCGATAACGAGGGCTAAGCCAAGCGCTTGGCCAAGCCGAACCCGAGAACAGCGGGACACAAAAAAAGCGCTTGGTCATCGCACACAGCATCCGACCAAGCGCTTGGCTTTAAAAATAATAACTCCTCGCCGATTAACTATTCCGCGGGGCAACAACCCGCGTTAGGCCAAGCCCAACGAGAATGAGGAAGAGCACCCAAATCTTTCCGGAAGGAAACTCGGTCTGTGGTACTTTGGAATTCAACACGATCTGCAATCCCTTGTCGCCCTTGACTTGAAGTGAACGGCTGAATTTCAACACCTGCCCCACGCCAGGCAGGGTCGCCTGTATGGCACCGTTCTGGCCATCGATCGCCTCCTGCTGCCGGACGATTCGCTCAGCCAGTCGACGGAAAGAGGTATTGTCTTCCACCGAGTTCAGATCCATCACCTCCCGCACCTGGGCCTGAGTGTAGTTCACGCCCTTACCCTGCTGCAGCGGAATCACTTTTTGCTGTTGCTCGGCCTGAACAGAGACAGCGCCATTATTTGCGAGAAAGTTGTTTCTGCGCATGTTGATACCCATCATCGCCTGCTGGGTCTTGAGCTTGTTCAACTGCACGCGAGCATCCTCGTTGAACGCGGCGTCGTTTTGTGACAGTTGGTAGGCATTCTCGAGTGCTCTACGGGCACGATACTGATCGCCACGCTCGATGAGAGTGTTGCCGTAGCTAAGCATCTCCTCTGCCTTTTGGGTTTGGCGGCGTTGAATCTGCTTCTCATTGTCGAGATAGAGTTTCGAATTCACCACTGAACCAATCTGTATACTTTGACCAACAACCTGCTCGGCCTGCTGGGGAGCGGGTGTCGGTTCACGTTTCTGCTCGTCGTACGTGACTGTGGATGCATCCTCATCGACCTCAATCTCCTCCCCAGCCGGTGCGTGCACGGTCCAGTTAAGGTTTTCCAATGGCAACTGAATGACGGGGCCCTGAATGGACTTGGTCGTCACGCCAACGTTGGATTGATAATAAAAGTCCACCATCGACGAACTGTCTTCGCTTGGGCTTTTCTCGAGCGGGATCACCACAAAGTCGTTATCCTCCCAAGGGAGAACGCCGCGACTGTCGATGAACGCCGACCAAAACTCGGAGCCTTTTGGCAGCTTCACACGCAGTTCCCGTTCGTCGCCCTGCCTCAATTGTAGTTGCACGTGGGTCACGGCGTTGGTCGAACTGGATAGCTCGGTGCGAAACCGCGCACTGATCACTTGCGCCGCCACCACTGTGGCAATGTTTTGGTTCTGCGCGGTGATCGTCAGGACTGCCGGTTTTACCGATCGGTAAACCAACCGTGTCTCCTCGACGTTGAGGGTGCCCTTGAGTGAGCGGGGAACAAGACTCCAATCCACCGGATGCAGGCCATCCGGCACAGCGCCCGCTGTTAACAGGATGCGGCCCTCAGAGCGCACACTGATGAAGCCACGCTGCAAATTAACATCCACCGCCTGCAGGCTCTGGACATCAACAGTCGACTTTTCCTCCCCTTCCGGCATCGGAACCTGATACGACACTGTAAGGTGGTATTTATCGATGATGCGCCGGTCGAGTTTCACTTCCCAAACTGCCCGGCCGTCCTCCCCTGCATCACCCTTGACGAAGTCGGTCACCTGATTGCCGGTAAACGCCACGCCCTGCGCCGCATTCGGTAGCGCGACCTTCAACGCCTTGACGCTGGTATTTTCGATCTTGTACTCAATGACACTCCTGTACTTGACCATTCCCTGGCGGATGGAAGCATCCTGCAAAAACTCCGCTTGAATCCATGGGTCCACACGCTCGACATCGAACGACAACGTCCAATCGCCCTGTAGCAACCGGAAAGCAAGCACTCCCTTGTCGCGGACACCGGCCGCTTTGGGATCGAGTTGAGACACGCCTTCACGATCTTTCATATATACCCGGATACCCTGCTCAGGGATGATGTACAACTGCCCGGTTTCCTTTGTTGCCTCCCGGATGGCCACTCGCGGAACCTGCCAACTCGCGGTTTTCTCAAGACCAGCCCCGGCTAGATTGATCTGGAACTGGGTGTTGCCCTCGGTTTTCCCTTTGAGATGCAGTGTCACGATCGTGTCATCACCGTCCTGAATATCGGTCCAGTGACTCAAGGCCGGCCCGGTGATGGTTTCCACCTCCAACCCAGCCGGCATGGCGAAGCTCAGTTTAAACACCCCGGCGCGGGTGATTTGTACCCCAAGGTTCACGGCCAACACGCTACGATCCTCACCGAGCGACAATCGTTGGTTACTTGCCACCCGAATGTCAGGTTTGACGGCTGAGGCTTTGAGCGTCACCGATGCCCCGCTACCGGAATACCGGTACGCTCGGCGAACGGTTAATCCGGCGAACTCATTGCGCAACGAATTGGCAATCGCAGGAGGGAAGTCCTCGAGGTTAATCGGTGCCATCCCGTCAACTGTCGATCCGTCCAACTGCACCTCGGAACTGGTGGCCACGCCGACCGAGCCAACTTCACCAGCAGCATCCTTGACGCCCAGCACTCCCAGAGTTTCCTCGTATGGAAACGCGGCAGCGGTTTGCTGCGAACGCACCCTGAATTCGATCTCTCCTTTTTGAGGCGTAGCAAACTGGATCTGCAACGCCATTGACTCCGGATCAAAGCGCCATGAACTGACCAACTTGGAGGTGACATCCGTCACCGTGATGCCTTCCGGTACGTTGACGATGAACTCACTGAGTTGACCCTGAGCCAGCCGTACTTTCAGGTCGTGAATACCAGCAACGATTCCCGCTGTCGGGACGAACAGTTGCTGCATCTCGGAGTAGTAAACCGGCTTTTCGACACTCTCATCCCGGGCCTTCGGTTCCCATTCAATCCGAATGCCCGCCTTCGGTGGCAGCACAATATCGAACTGAACATATTTACGACTCGACGCAACATCCGTCTTACGGATGGAAACAGCGTCTTTTGAGTACACATCAATCTCGCGGCCACTGAAAAGCTGCAATTTCAGGTGGTTCACCATTGCCGGCAATGTCGGTACGACGAAGCCCCATCGGCGATTCTGGTAAACCATTTTTGCTTCGTACTCAAACGGCACGTCATACAGGCCGGCCTCCTTTGCGATCAACTGGTGCGATGTGTTTTTGCCCTGCGTCTGCTGGGCCAATTTCAATTTGCCATCCTGAAGGTCGATACTTTTCAACACAGACGGAGCACTGAGAAACTCAAGGCGACTGCCGGCCTTGGCCTCCCACTTCATCGTGGCCTTCAGTGTAATACGGGCGCTGGATATATTCCCCGACTGCTCAATCTGCAGCAACCGCCCGGCATCCGGCTTGGCCGCTTGGCCAAGCGCCGTGCCCGTGCCAAGGAACAATCCAAGCAGAATGGCCGTGGTTGCGGCAGAGGCAGAGCCGGAACCGGCATCCGGTTTATTCGACTTGGCCTT
>CAJXAU010000254.1 GCA_913050205.1 uncultured Verrucomicrobiota bacterium | reverse complement strand
GAATCGAGACAGCGTTTCTTGGCCTGATCAACATTCTCCAGCAGCAACACCTCATGGATCACCGGCAGCGTGTGGTCCACCTGCAACTGCATCAGCGCATCCGTGACCGCTTGGCCAATGTGCTCGGCGTGTGTGGTTTCGCCGCGCAGGATGACGCCAAGACATACAATCGCATCCACCGGCTTGGCCAAGCGCAATGCGAGCGCCGAAGCTACTGCGGGGATTTCGAACGCGCCCGGCACTCGCACGACCTCAACAGTCGCCTTGGCTCCGGCTAATTCCGCCTTGGCCGCGCGTAGCATGGAGTCCACATACTTCGCGTTGTAGCGGGATGCCACGATGGCAATGCGCCGCCCCGCTGCCTTGCTTCCCTTGGATTTGGATGCTTTTTTCAGCACGGTTTCAGTCGACCAAAAATGTCCCGGTCGAGGCGGATGCCCTGACCTTTTTCGGAAGCGCTTTGGGATCAAACCGCAACACGAGCGAATGTTTGCCAGCCGGAAGTTCGGCGGAGACCTTCCCGGTGTTCTCGACCACCTTTTTGTCGATCCAGACCTTTGCGGTTTCCGCACCCTCAAGGTTCAATGTGACCTTACTGGCCTGTGCCAACTCGAATTCCGTACCAGCATAGACTCCGATCACACCCACCCAACGACCAGCGTTGGTGCCCTGCTTGAGCATGTCGTCGGTGAGCGTCCCGTCGACCAGTGAATTGACTGCCACCCAGCGGTTGCGATTGATCCCACCATCGGCGATGCGGTCGTCTCCAAATTGTTGATCACGGTGGTTCGCCGCACGCAAGCGCCACACACGGGCAACATTGCCCTTCGAGGCATCAAACGCACCGGGTTTGCCAAGCCGACTCATAAAACTGAACAGGTCGATTTGATCCTGTCGGTCCAGCCGATCGATCAAGCCGGAAGGCATCAGTGAGTTACCCTGTGTCTGCTTGCGGATGTTAGACTTCGCAACCTTTGTGCGC
This sequence comes from uncultured Verrucomicrobiota bacterium, assembly GCA_913050205.1. GTDB lineage: Bacteria > Verrucomicrobiota > Verrucomicrobiia > Limisphaerales > UBA1096 > UBA1096. The sequence continues at coordinate 2,779 of CAJXAU010000254.1, read as the reverse complement.
TGGTTCGCCACGTTACGCAGCACAAGTTCGTTGTCGTTTTGACTCTCCAACATTCCGAATAACACCTGATTGTCCTTTGTCTCCACCACCAGCGAATGGTACCCCTCCTTGATTTTGCGATTCGGGTAGTAGGTTGATTCCACAAGATAATCGAGAGGTGCGCTGGCCCCGATGGATGTCAGGTCCGGCCCCACCTTGCCACCGGCTCCACCGATGGCGTGGCAACTGACGCAACCCAATTCCAGTTTCCGGTAGACTAATTCACCCCGGGCGGGATTGCCGGTTTTGTCAACCGCCTCCGTGAGCGCGAGGATCTCAGCCTTCGACAGGGTGATGTCCTCATCCTTCAATCCGGCACTGCGCGGCAATGCAAGGGAAAGCGTCTGCATGTTGCGGCCGCCTTCCCGGATGGCCCGCAGCCCGGCCTTGGCCGCATCCTGCGAAAAACCGCTCTCTGGCAGCGCCTTGACCAGTGCTGCGTCGGCGTTTTTCACATTCAACAGCGAACGCCACAGGCCAAGCGCCTCCTGTTCGTTTTTTGTCGCACCGAGTGCAGCGATTGCGAGCGGAGCAGCTTGGTTGATGTCAATCATCGCCAACGCACCCACGGCCATGTTGCGCGTCTCGGCGTGCTGCGCTTGGCCAAGCGGACGTAGCGCATTTCGTGCCTCATCGCCGCCGGTTTCGCGGATGGCGTTGATCGCAGCCTGCCTGACGATTGACGTGGTACCGGCATCACCGGCCAGCTTGGCCAAATCGGCGAACTTCGCGCCCAGCCCCTTCCACGTCCCCGCGAGGCCCAGCGCGGCGACCTGCACCTCGCTGTTTTTGCTGTTGATGAATTCGGCCACACCGGCCCGGTCCGCGTCCGGCCGCAGGTTGCGCGACCGCGAAGCGTTACTCAACGCAGCCAGAACACGGGCCTGGCCTTTCTCGGATAGTTTGCCACCCACGAGTTGACTGTGAAGTTGCTGCAACTCGGCCTTCGTCCCTGCCCGGCCAATAATCTCAATCCATGAGCCCTTTTCCGGGATGGTTTTGCCCTTCAAAAAAACGCCAAGCACTTCGCTGGCCTTGGCGGAGTCGACCGTCTTCAGCGCAAATTCCAGTTGTTTCTCGTTGCCGTCGGCGGTCCATTTGCCTTCACGAACCATGTTCAGCCACGGTTCCTCGATCTCGTTCATGCTGAGCCACGCACCGTATTCGAGATAGTTGTCTGTCGGTTTTTCGAACACGCTCAAGGCCGCGTTCACCATCTCCTCGGACTTGGTCTTTTTGTTGGTGATGGATCGCAGCGCGGCCAAGCGCACGCGCGGGTGCTCATCCGTCACCCGCTTGGCCAAGCGGGATGAAGTACCATCAAAACGCGAATACCATTCGTTCAAAACCTGCACCGCTGCAGTACGGACCCGGCCGTCCCCGGCCTCGAGCAACTTGTCGAGCAGCGGTTTGTTCACCACGTCCAGCCCCTGATAAATCCACAACCCCTCGAGCAACGCCTGCTCGTTGGTTTGTCCGGCCACCCACTTTTCGAGCGCGGGCAGCACCTTCTTTTCACCACGCTCCTTGAGCACCCGGCGGGCCTTCTCCCGCTCGAAGCCGTTTACCGAAGTCAGCTTGGCCAAGAGCTCGTCAGTCGCCAGCTTGGTCAGGTCGGTTTTCTTGACGAGCGGACGTCCCTTGTAGCTGACACGCCAGATGCGGCCATGCACGTGGTCACGACGTTCGTCACGGAAATCCACCTCGCCATGTTGAATGATCGGGTTCGACCAATCGGCGATGTAAAGCGCACCGTCCGGCCCCATCTTCACGTCGATCGGGCGAAAGGTGACGCTCGGAGAGCGCAATACATCCGGCATCTCCTGCGTGACGTAGGTCGATCCCTTTTCGCTGATGTCAAAGCGAACGATACGATGAGCCCGAAAGTCGCAGGTGATCGCGTCTCCCTGCCAATCATCCGGGAAATGCTCGCTGCGAACTAATTCCAAGCCACAAAATTTCGGATAACGCCCCGGACTGATGCTGGCCAGCAGCTTGGGCGCACGGGCGTAAGTGAAATACATCGCCCCGGGCACACCGTAGCTCAGGCCCTGCCCTCCTGCACCGTCCGTGACAAACGACTGGCCGTACTCGTCGTGGTGCAGTCCCCATGGATTGCAGAAGCCCCGCAGAAATATTTCACTCTTCAGCGTCTCCGGACGCATCCGCCAGACACCCCCACTCTCCAGTCGCAGCACCTCATGCGGCGTCTCCATGTGGGTGCGAATGTAGATTGATTGGTTAAAATAAAGCCGGCCGTCAAAACCCCATCGAAGGGTATGCAATATGTGGTGAGTGTCCTCGGTTCCGAACCCAGCTGCGATGACACGGCTTTCATCGGCCTTGCCGTCGCCGTCAGTATCCTTGAGGTGCAGCAACTCTGTGCTTTGCCCCACGTACACACCGCCATCCCCCGGCTCTATGCCGGTCGGGATCAGCAGGTTGTCGGCAAACACAGTCGATTTGTCAGCCTGCCCGTCGTTGTCGGTGTCCTCCAGTATGATCACTTTGTCAGACGCCATCTGGCCGGGAAGAATCTGAGGGTACACCTCCGAACTGGCCACCCACAACCGGCCTTTGGCATCAAAGTTCATTTGGATCGGCTTGGCCAGGTGCGGGTTTTGAGCAAAGAGCTGAATCTCCAGCCCCTCCCCCAGATTGAACTTGGGCAACGGCTGTGGCTTGTACGGCTTCTGTTCGATAGTCACCTCCGGGGTTGGCTCGGGCTTGTTGGCTGGTT
>CAJXAU010000253.1 GCA_913050205.1 uncultured Verrucomicrobiota bacterium | reverse complement strand
CCGGCGACACCATCGTGCTCGGGGGAAACACCACCGATGGCACCGATAGTGGCAAGTCCAACTACATCGTCGTATTCAGTCAGGTACTCCTTGAGCCTCAGCCAAAACCGGTTACGCAGGAAGCTGTTCTTGCAGCCATGGAACAGGCCGACGCCGGGCGTGGGCGACAAATTTTCTTTGGTTCAAAAGGCCCACAATGCGCCACCTGCCACGAGGTGAACGGGATCGGGAAAAACTTTGGCCCGGAACTCACCGGGATCGGCTCACGCGACAACGCCGCCACGATTCTGCAGTCGATCCTGCTACCCAATGCCCGGTTGGTTGAAGGCTACCGCACACACATCGTTGAAATGAAGGACGGCAAAACCTACGCAGGAATGGCGCTCGAAGAAAGCGGGCTGACGTTCAAACTTGGCTTAGCCGCCGGGCGAAGCGTGACGCTGGACAAAAAACAGATCACCACCCGTACCAGCGCCGACACCTCCCCGATGCCTCCGAACTTTGGCGTGCTAATGAACGCCCGACAATTGGCCGATCTCACCGCCTATCTCGTTAGCTGCAAGGATAAGCCACGGAAAACCACATCATCCCCGAAAGTCGAATCCGGCGTGAGCTTCGACACGAGTGAGGGACAGGTCGCAATCCTAATTAACGGACAAAAAGTGGGCACCTATGTCCACAACGATCCGGTCACTTTGCGGCCCTTTTTCAAAAACATCCGCACGCTTAGCGGCGTTCAGGTCACTCGGAACAATCCTCCCATCGATGGAGTGGATGCCGGGGATCATGCCTCGATGCACCCCGGAATCTGGATGGCGTTCGGTGACATTTCCGGATCGGATTTCTGGCGCAACCGCGCGCGTGTCGTTCATGAACGTTTCATCACCAAACCAAGCGGAGGCAAATCTTCCGGTTCATTTTCGGTGGCGAACCGTTTCGAGACCAGCGACGGCAAGTTAGTTTGTCGACAGGTCGTCACCCACACGATCCGCTTGGCCAAGGGCGGCTGGCGACTGACGTACGACTGCGATTTTACCTCTCCCACCGACTTTTACATCGGCGATCAGGAGGAGATGGGGCTGGGTGTGCGTCTGGCCACGCCGCTGATCGAGAAGAACGGCGGCCAACTCCGCAATAGCGCCGGTCAGGTCGGGGCCAAATCAACATGGGGCCAACCTGCGATCTGGTGTGATTACTCCGGCAGCATCAATGGCAAATGGGCGGGCATCACCATCTTGGCCAACGGCAAAACCCCGCGCGTGCCGTGGTGGCACAACCGCAACTACGGGCTGATGGTCGCCAATCAATTCGGTAGGAAAGCCATGAAGCAGGGGGAGAAAAGCCAACACAAAGTAAAGGCCGGCAACACCCTGCATCTCTCGTTCACGGTCATCATCCACGAACAGGAAAATAGTGAGAGTCGCATAAATGCCCTCGAAGCTCTTACGCGATAATGTCGCGGATTACCCGGCCGTGTACGTCGGTCAACCGGAAGTCGCGGCTGGCGTAGCGATACGTCAATCTTTCGTGGTCGAAGCCCATCAGGTGCAGAATCGTCGCGTGAAGGTCATGGACGTGCACCGGGTTTTCGACCGCCTGAAATCCGAACTCATCCGTCGCACCGTAAACGGTGCCGCCCCTCACACCACCTCCGGCGAGCACCATCGAGAACCCGGCGGAGTTGTGGTCGCGACCCAGTTTTGATTTGCCGGCATTGGTGATCTCCACCGTGGGTGTCCGGCCGAACTCGCCACCGATCACGATCAACGTGTCCTCGAACAGGCCGCGCTCCTTCAGGTCCGCGATCAACGCGCCGATGCCCTGCGAACACTCGCCCGCAAGTTTGCGATGGTTTTTCTCGATCGCATCGTGGTTGTCCCACGGTTGCCATTTGCCATGCCAGACTTGGACAAACCGCACGCCGCGCTCGATCAGCCGTCGTGCCATGAGCAACTGCCGGGACTGCGTCGTTTTGCCGTAACGCTCACGCACCGACTCCGGCTCGCGGTCGACGTCGAAGGCATCGGTCGCCTCCTTCTGCATCCGGTACGCCTGTTCGAAACTCTGAATGCGCGCCTCAAGCTGCGGATCATGCCCGCGCTGGTCGAGGTGTCGGCGGTTGAGAGCCTGCAACAGGTCGAGTTGCCGCCGTTGGTTCGCCAAACCAAGCCGTGGGTTGCGGATGTTTTGGATCAACTGCTCGGCTTTCGTGTGCGCGGTGTCCACGTACACGCCCTCGTAAATGCCCGGCAGGAACGCGGACCGCCAGTTGTCCGGCCCCTTGACCGGATGGCCGCCGGGACACATCGCGATAAAGCCGGGTAAATTGCGATTCTCCGTGCCCAAGCCATACGTCAGCCACGAGCCAAGGCTAGGGCGGGCCAGCGTGTTGTCGCCGCTGTTCATCAACATGAGTGACGGCTCATGGTTCGGCACGTCCGACTTCATCGAGCGCACCACACACAGGTCGTCCGCATGCTGGCCAAGGTGCGGAAACATGTCGCTGATCGGGATACCGGCCTGCCCGTAACGGGTGAATTTGAACGGTGACGCGAACGCCGCACCGGTCAACCGCTCGGTCACAAGGTTGGGTGTCGGCAGCGGTTTGCCGTTGTGCTTGGCCAGCATCGGCTTCGGGTCAAAGCTGTCCACGTGCGACAAGCCACCATTCATGAAAATATGAATGACGCGCTTGGCCCGGGGGGCAAAGTGCGGGCCGTTTGGAGCCAATGGATCAGGCAGATCCGAGCCGGGATGCCGCCCAGCCATCACGTCCCGCAATCCCAGCAACGCGAACCCCATGCCTGTCCGCGACAGAAAATCGCGGCGATTGGCCAAATGCAATGGCTGCGCTTGCAACGGAATGGGATTCTTTTGACGATTCATTTGCGCAGGATTTTTTCCATCGCCCTCCCCCTGGCAAGTTCATCAATCATCTTGTCCATATAACGCAGCTCCCGCATCAGAGGGTCTTTCACTTCCTCCACGCGAACGCCACAAACGACACCCTTGATAAGCGTCCGTTTGGGATTCATGGCCGGCGCCTCGGTGATGAAGGTTTCCATATCTTTCTCCTCGTCGATCAGGCGCTGCAACCCAGCCGGGTCATAGCCGGTCAGCCAGCAAATGATCTCATCGAGTTCCTCCTTTGTGCGGTCTTTGCGCTCCACCTTATCCAAAAGCAAAGGGTAAACCTTCGCAAACAGCATCTTGAAAACTCTATGATAGGACATCGTTCTAATCCACAAACATGAATTCGTTGGACAGCAGGAGTGCCTGCGCCAATTCCTGCCAAGGCAGCGTCTCCTTGGACAGCCCGGACTGTGCGATAAAGCGCTTGGCCAAGCGCAGCTCCCCCGGCTCAGGCTCGCGCCCAAGCGTCGTGCGATACAACTGGGCGACCATCTCATCAATCGTGCCGTTGGCCAAGCGCTTGGCCAGCGCATCCGCCTGCGCCAACACGAAAGGGTTGTTCAACAGAAACAGCGACTGCTGTGGCACGGTCGTGCGCGACCGGCCCGGCGCGGATATATCCGGGCAGGGAAAATCGAACACGCGAAATACATCCGGCAACTTTTCCCGATCAACAAACGAGTACAGGGTGCGACGGCGGTTTGACGCATCGTCCGGCAACTTCTCCAGCGGCGGACCATCTGCTTGGAGGTCGAGTTGCCCAGAGACAAACAACATCGAGTCGCGCATTACCTCAAACCCCATTCGGTACCGGTTTTTGCGCCAAAGCAGCCGATTGTCCGGATCCTGTTTTCGAAGAGCCGGC
>CAJXAU010000252.1 GCA_913050205.1 uncultured Verrucomicrobiota bacterium | reverse complement strand
ACTGTCTCGGCGTTTGGCCTTGTCATCCCCCGCAATGTCAGGAAAACCGACGCGGTGGGGTGCCTGCCCGGGTCGATCAACAAACGGTTTTCCGGGCTAACAATCATTACTCGAGCCGATTCGATACCGCTAAACTTGGAGATGGTTCTGGCCAACTCACCTTGCACCGCCCGATTATAGTTGGCGTGCTGCATGAAATCGGACATACCCAATGTGTTCTTATCCAGCAATTCGTAGCCAATCCCCTCGCCTTTGGGGATTCCCTGCGTCGCAAGATTCATTCGCATTTGATGCACATCAGAACTGGGAACGTATATCGAACCACCGCCGTTGCTGATCTTGTACTCGACGTTGCTATCATCAAGTACCTTCGTCACTTTGCCGGCTTCGCTTGGATCAAGATTCCCGTAGAGGAGAGAATACTCCGTTCGACCACTCCAAACCAATACGGAGACCACCCCAACAACCACCGCCAGTGTGGTCACCGAAACGGTGATTTTCTGGTTTAGGCCAAGTTCTTTCCAGATCCCGGCCAACTGCTTTAATAGTTCCTTAATCGCTTGCATCCTTGCCTCGCTTTAAATCCTAAATCAGAGCCCCATCGACATCAGTTCCTTGTAAGACTCGAGTAATTTGTTCCGCAATTCTACCATCATGGTGAATGCCACGCCAGCCTCCTGAAACTCGGTCATGACCTGATGCATGGGCACGTTCTCACCAGCTAACATGGACTTGAGGGTGTTCCCCATGGTCGCATGTTTGTCATTTACCTCGTGGACAAATTTGCCGAGCACATTGTCAAACACTCCCCCATCCGATGGCTGCACCTGCCCCGGAGTCGTCGGAACGGCACTTGGGCCAACCGGCGGCACTTGGCCAAGCGATGCTGGCATTTGTGCCGCTTGGCCAACGCCATTAATCTGTCCGGCGATTGCCTCCATGGCCTTGGTCTGAGCCACGTGCCCCTCCATCATGTTTTGTGCGAGTGGGTTGGTGTTGAGTGAAACTGGCTGCATTGAATCTATTCCTTTTTAGCGGGTTACTTGCCCATGTTTAAGGTCTGCATGGCCATCATCCGCGATGTCCGAATCACCGACATATTCGCCTCGTAGGCCCTTGATGCAGAGACCAAATCCGCCATCTCCTCGTGCACACGCACATTAGGAAAAAGCACCATGCCATCCTCGTTGGCATCCGGATGACCGGGTTGGTACACCTCACGGAATGGACGTGAATCCTCAATAATTTTACTCGCCTTCACCTCGGACAGATTGTTGGTCGATACGTCACCATTGTGTTTCATCTGGTTTCGTAGCATCGCGTCAAAGTGAACCAACTGCCTTCGATACGGGCCACCATCCTCCGTTTTTGTGGTGTTCGCGTTGGCAATGTTCTGGGAGATAACCTCCATGCGAACACGCTCGGCATGGAGGGCCGATGCGCTGCTTTGTAGTCCGGGTATTAAATTCATGATCTTTGCTGTTCTAACGAGCGGTTATCCCACGCGGCCAGTGATTGCCATCTTTACCTTATTCAATGAACGACCCAATACCTGCAACGCAAATGAATGAGTCATTGTGTTTCGTTGTAGGTTTAGCAATTCCTCCTCCAACTTGACCGTGTTTCCATTGATCGCGTCCGGCACGGCGCTCCCGTCCACTTGAATGCTGGAATTCACTCTTGCGATCTGATTGACATTGCCGGATGACACTGCCTTCTGAAGCCGCTGCTCAAAGTCCGGATTGATATCGATCCGCTTGTAGTGAGGCGTCTCGAGATTGGCCAAGTTACTGGCAATCGCCTGATGCCTTAAAACTGAGGCATCGAGCGTTTTCTTCAGTGCGACATAGGATTCTCTGGCGTAAATCGCTTCCAGCATTCGACCGAATCTGAGCATTCTCTATGCCATTCCACCAATAAACCGGTCAGCCAAGCGCTTGGTTGGCCAAGATTTAGGTGAATCCGTTTTTTTGCCAATCCGTCTTCAACATTGGCCCGAGTCTAGCTTTGCCCCACGCGGTGTCCTGTCTCGAAAAACACAGGGCACGCCGAAAAATGACTCACAGCCACGAATCCCAATCGACTCGCTGGCAGTGGCAGGTTTCCGTCCTGCCACTGTTGATCGTAGTTTTGGTGGTGGCAACTTCAACCTCGTCACACGCGCAATCAGGCCCATCCATCCCCCCACTCCCCAACGGCACCAATGTCAGCCAAGGGGATTGGAAAATTTGGCATGAGCGAAGCGATGAAGGGTGGGCTGCCTACAATATCGGTCGAACATACCATCAGGCTTTTCGCCTAAATAAAGACGACAGTTCCGCAGCAAAAAACGCCTTCGACCATTACGAAAAGGCGTCGAAATCCGAGAACGCAAACGCACAAGCCAATCTTGGCTACTGCTACGATAAGGGCATCGGCACAGAGGAAAACCAAGAGGAAGCCAAGCGGTGGTATGGCCTAGCAGCAAAACAGGGAAACCTGATCGGCCAGCTCAACTATGCCCAAAAGCTTTTGGTTGATGGAATTAAGGAAGTCAACAGGAGTAGCCTTGAGCAGGCACTAAGTTGGTTCAACAAAGCTTATGCGCAAGACAGCAGCTTAACCGAGGCTGCGTACGGTATTGGCATGGCCTACGCCAATCTCCCCGGTGCAACGGCCAAGGATTTGGGAAAAGCCCGTGCATGGTTAACTAAGGCCAACGATCAACACCAAGCCCTTTTCGCACTTGGCTGGCTCGATGAACAACAGAAACGCTATGGCACTGCGGTTGAGATTTATAAAAAAGCCCGGGATCGCGGTTCCCTCGCCGCAGCATTTAACCTAGCTCGTTGTCGGGAGAATGGTCTTGGTGTGGCGATGAGCAAACAGGAGGCTATTGTTGACTATCTATATGCTGCCGAACGCGGCCACGCCATGTCCCAATACGCGCTGGCCCTATTGAGGTATGACACAGGAAACAGCCCTGAAGACTACATGGACGCATTTAAATGGTGGCGGGTTGCAGAGAAAAACGGGCTTGGCGAAGCAAGAACTGCCTTGAGACAAATCCAGCAAAGTCGGTTGCTTACGCGAGAGGAGATCGCCATCGCCGAACGCGAGGCCACTAAATTGGATCGTAAAATTCGTTCGACGATTAAGTCATTAAAACCCAAGGAAACCCCCTACAACCGCAACATCGCTGTTGCCTCAGTTAAAAAGCCGACACACAAATTCAGTGGTTTTTTGATCACTGAAGATGGGTGGGTTTTAACATCGTCCGATCACATCGAGATGGATCCCGTGACAAAAAAACTCACTGCAGGCAACACAATCAAGGTAAAGACCCACGCCGGCACGTTCCCAGCCACAGCAGATATAGTGGTTTCTACAGACCAAGGATATGCGGTTTTAAAGATTGACGGCACATTCAACTCGTTGCCTCTCTCCGCCAATGCTCCGGAGGACATTGAAGACAAAGTCGAGCAAATGCATGTCATCACAACCGTTCCCAATGACAATGATTTGCTTGGAATAGCGTACTCCAAGGGAAAAGTCGAATTCATCAAGGACATTAGACAAAAGGATTATTTCGAGATACTCACGGGCAAATTCGATGTTTCGGGTTATTCGAATTTCCTTAGTTACAACGCGCTTGGCCAAGCGACAGGTATCGCCCTTATCGGCGACCAAAAAAGCAGCGAAAAACTGAAGGTTTTGAAAAGCAGTTCGATTAGCAGTTTTCTAAAAAATAAAGTTCCCGCCATTGAAGTACCGGATTCGCCCCTCGGAGGGCAACCGAGTGAA
>CAJXAU010000251.1 GCA_913050205.1 uncultured Verrucomicrobiota bacterium | reverse complement strand
CCTCGACTACTGGCTCGACCTCCGCGACATCCTCGCCAACGCACCGGACGCAATCCTTTACCCGGACTATTACCTCGACGACGAGCTGACCGAGGCGTCCGTTTTTGAAACGCGCGCATTTTTCACTGAGCTGATTGCGAAGGATCTGCCTGCGCGGAACGTGGTCGACTCCGACTTCATTTTCGCCAACGAGCGCCTGGCCAAGCTCTATGGGCTGGAGCCGTTCGAGGGCATCAAGCTGCGGAAAGTCGCACTGCCAAAGGACTCGCCACGGGGCGGCCTAATGACACAGGCCAGTGTGCTGCGCGTGACGGCCAACGGCACCACGACCTCGCCGGTCGTGCGTGGCGCCTGGGTGATGGAGCGCATCATGGGCCTGCACATCCCGCCGCCGCCGTCCGGCGTCGAGGCGATCACGCCGGACACCCGCGGCGCGACGACCATCCGCGAGCAGCTCGACAAGCATCGCGAGGTCGAGTCGTGCGCCGGCTGCCATCGCAAATTCGACCCGGCCGGCTTTGCGCTCGAGAGTTTTGACGTGGCCGGCGGCTGGCGCGACCGCTACCGCTCGCTGGGTGAGGAGGGCGAACGAGTGAAAGGCTTCGGTAAAAACGGACACGCCTTCAAGTTCCGGCTGGCCAAGCCGATCGACTGCACCGGCGAACTCGAGGACGAGCGAGCATTCAAAAACATCATCGATTTGAAACGGTTGCTGCTTCAGGACGAGCGGGCGATCGCGCGAAATTTAGTGCATCGATTCGCCGTTTACGCGACCGGTGCCCCGGTGTCGTTTGGCGACCGCGCCGTCGTTGAGTCTATCCTCGACCAATGCGCGGACAACGACTACGGAGTGCGCTCGCTCATCCACGCCCTCATTCAAAGTGAACTTTTTCGCCACAAATGACATTGGAACCGGCATTGCATCCGCTTCGAAGGGCGGTACACTTCGCCCAGCCATGAAGGGACCACACATTGCCGATTGCCGCACACTGAGCCGCCGCACATTCCTGCGAGGCGCAGGCGTGGCCATGGCACTGCCGTTGCTGGAATCGATGACGCCGGTGTTCGCACGCGCCAAGCAACCGAAACCACCTCGGCGGATGTTCGCTATCTGCAACAATCTCGGCCTGTTGCCCGACCGTTTTTTCCCGAAGAACAGCGGACGCGACTACGAACTGTCGCCCTACCTTGCCGAGTTGAAGGCGTACCGGGACGAGTTCACCGTACTGAGTGGCGTGTCGCATCCCGGCGTGGACGGCTCACACTCGTCTGACGTGTCGTTCCTTACATGCGCCCCACACCCGGGCGGAGGCGGGTTCCGCAATTCCATTTCGCTCGACCAGTTTATCGCTGCAAAAATAGGACACCTGTCCCGGTTCCCCTCGCTGTCATTAGGTGTCAATGCGAGCGTCGGCCGACGCAGCCTGTCGTGGACCGATGCCGGTGTCCTTATCCCATGCGAAAACCGCGCCTCGTCGGTCTATCGCAAATTGTTTCTTCAGGGTTCCAAGGAGGAAATCGAGCAGCAGGTACGCAATTTGAAATTGGGCGAAAGCATCATGGACACCCTCGCGCAGGAGGCAAAGGCATTGACCCGACGACTCAGTGCCGCCGACCGCGACCGGCTCGACCAGTACACAACCGCCGTGCGCGAGGCCGAGCAGCGCCTCGTCATGGCCCGCGCCTGGGAACGCAAGCCCAAGCCCGCAGCGCCGATGGGCATGCCGTCCGATCCCTCCAATCGCAACGCCTTCATGCAGATGACTCGGTTGATGTATCAGATGGCACGGCTCGCTTTTCAGACCGACTCCACACGGTGCGTCACCCTATTGATGGACGGCAACAACTCGCCGGCGATCAAGGTCGCCGGCACGAAGATCACCGACGGCTATCACAATCTGTCGCACCACGGCATGAACAAGGACAAGCTCGCACAGCTCGACGCCATCGACCGCGAGCAGATGAAACTGTTCGGCGAACTGATCCACGACCTGAAGAGCATCGACGAAGCCGATGGCAATTTACTGAACAACACCGTCGTGATGTACGGCAGCAATTTCGGTGACGCCAACAAGCACACCACGACCAACATGCCGGTGCTCGTCGCGGGTGGGCGAATGAAACACGGCCAGCATCTGGCATTCGACCGCACGAATAACTATCCCCTGCCCAACCTCTTCGTCAGCATGATGCAAAGCATGGACCTGCCGGTGGACAAGTTTGCCACCAGCACCGGCCCCATGAAGGGCCTCCAGCTCGCCTAAGCCAAGCGCTTGGCCAAGCGCGCTTTTCCGCAGCCAGCACCAACAATTGGGGTTGCGTTAAATGGATGACGGAGTGAGGGTTTGGTCGAACCCGCAACCGAAAGGTTTCTTATGAGCAAAAAATCATCGTCGGAGCACTCCTTGGGGGACTTGTGCTGTTTGTCTGGCAGTTTTTCATCCACATGGCGTCCGGGATATACCACGATGCGTTTATCGAGTTGAAGGAGTCTGCGGCCATCGAAAAAGCAATTAAGGAAAGCCTTCCCGAGGGTACAACCAGTGGCATGTTGTTGCTCCCCTACGCACACCCAAAGAAAGCGAGTCAGGAGGAAATGGAAGCGGCCATGAACGAGGCGGCCACGGGATTCAGCGCGTTTGGTGTGGTCAACACGGGAGGAAAAAACTCACTCGGCACTGCGCTGGGAGTGCAGTTCATCCTCAACGTGCTGGGCTCGGCTGTGCTGATGTTCGTGATGCTAGCGGCCAAGCCGGGGTCGCTGGGATGCCGGGTCGCGCTGGCACTGTGCTTCGCAGTCTTCGGGATCATCATCGGCGTGTTGCCCAACTGGAACTGGTGGGGCTACAGCTGGCACTACATCGGCGGGCAGATCGGCGAACTGGTGATCGGCTGGGCTCTGGTCGGCCTGGTACTGGCCAAGGTCATGGGCGATACAGGAGAGTGCCCTACCCCCGCAACGGATGACTGACGTGCGCTTGGCCAAGCGCCATCGCCGCGCTTTCACGTTGATCGAGCTGCTGGTGGTGATCGCGATCATCGCGATCCTTGCCGGCCTGTTGCTCCCGGCATTGGCCAAAGCCAAGGGGAAAGCCACGGGGATCAGCTGCATGAACAACCTGCGGCAGATGAGTTTCTCGTGGACCATGTACGCCGACGACAACGACGACTGGTTGGTTCCCAACGCCATCTTCGCAACCCGGCGCAATTCATGGGTGCAGGGTTGGCTCAACTACTCGCAGTCGGTGCCAGACAATACCAACACGGTCTTTCTCATGCAGAGCCACCTGTGGCCGTACCACAAGAGTCTCGGGATCTGGAAATGCCCAGCGGACAAGAGTACATCGCGGCACGGGGGGCGGGAGTTGCCGCGCGTCCGCAGCATCGCGATGAACGGTTTCCTCAACCCACCCGGGCTGCAGCAGTGGCAGGCCGGGTACAAACCCATGCGCAAACTCTCGGACGCCGCTGGCAAACCGATGAGCGAGATTTACGTCGTGCTCGACCAGCGCGAGGACCGAATCAACAACGGGTTTTTTGCTGTGGACATGAACGGCTACAATCCGCGCAACCCGAACGCCACGCGCTGGGTGGATTACCCGGCCCATTACCACAACAACGCCGGCGGGGTGACGCTGGCGGACGGCCATGCGGTGATCAAAAAGTGGGTCGATCCGCGAACCTCAGTGCCAATCCGCAAGGGCGTCAGTATCCCGATCTTCGTGTCGTCGCCCAAAAACGCCGATATCCTCTGGCTACAGCACCGCTCCGCTCCGCCCAAGCCAAGCCGTC
>CAJXAU010000250.1 GCA_913050205.1 uncultured Verrucomicrobiota bacterium | reverse complement strand
AGCCAGTTGGCGGTGGCCATGCCGGTGTTTGCCGCGCTGGTCGCCTTCATCCCCACCACACTCGCTGTGGTACAGGATCCGGCGGCGACGCTCAGGGAGGATTAACCATGATTCACTGCAGCGAACTCACCAAGATTTTCCGGAGGAACGGCACCGAGGTCGTCAGCCTTAACCGCGTGACGCTTGAGATCGGGGCCGGGGAATTTGTCGTTGTGCGTGGGCCAAGCGGTTCCGGCAAAACCACGCTGTTGCTCTCGGTCGGGGGCATGCAGCGGCCAAGCGCCGGCTCGGTGACCTTGGCAGGCGAGAATCTTTACGCGATGTCCTCCTCCGAGCGGGCGCGAGTGCGGGCGACCAGAGTGGGCTTTGTTTTTCAAATGTTCCACCTCGTGCCGTATCTCAGTTTGTTGGACAATGTTTTGCTGGCTGCTCCCGCTTGGCCAAGCGCCGAGGCACGCACCCGGGCGAACGAATTGCTCGAGCAGTTCGGCTTGGCCAAGCGCGCCACGCATCGCCCGGATGAACTGAGCGCAGGGGAACGGCAGCGTCTGGCTGTGGCCCGTGCGCTGTTGAACCGCCCAGACGTGCTGTTGGCCGATGAGCCGACCGGTAATCTCGACCCGGAAAACGCCGCCGGGGTCATCGGGCACCTCGCGGATTTTCACAAGGCGGGGGGGACGGTTGTTTTGGTGACGCACGGCCAGGCGGCCGATGCCGTGTCCAGCCGTGTCATCCGGCTCGAGCAGGGTCGCCTCGCAGCTGACTGAATGGTTGTTCGCGCGAATCCCGATTGGTAACTTCCCCGCGATGGATACCGTGATGGCGGCACTGATCGGAGTGGCACTCAGCGCGACCTGCGGGTTTCGCGTGTTTGTCCCGCTGTTGGCGGTCTGCATCGCCACCCGTGCCGATGGGGCGGATGGCGAGCCCTATGTTCAGTTGGCGGATAACTTCGGTTGGCTCTCGAGTAACCCGGCATTTGTAGTGTTTTTGGTTGCTGCGATTTTTGAGATTGCCGGGTATTACCTCCCGATCATCGACAACTTTCTCGACACCATCGCCACGCCGGCTGCAGTGGTGGCGGGGACCCTGATCACGGCGGCGTTCCTCGTCGAAGTGGAGCCGTGGCTGCAATGGACGCTGGGGGTGATTGCCGGGGGAGGCATGGCCGGCGCGGTGCAGGCGACTACGGTGGTCACTCGTGCAGCGTCCACCGTGACAACCGGCGGACTGGGCAATCCAGTGGTGGCCTCGGTCGAGACTGGCTATTCGTTCCTCGGTTCACTGCTCGCCGTGCTGATCGCGCCGCTGGCGCTGGCGATTGCGGTGTTGCTGATCTTTACCGGCTTGTTTATTTGGATACGCCGCAGCAGACGCGAAGCATCCGAGAGACGAAGATGACACGGCTACTGACCAGGCTGACGTTTGCGTTACTGGCATTAGCTGGTGCCGGTTCGCTGCAGGCATCGCAAGATCATTGGGCGTTTCAGACGGTAAAGCGCCCCGCAGTGCCGGCCATCGAGTCCGGTTGGCCGCAGGGCGACATCGATCGATTTGTGTTGGCCAAGTTGCGTGAAAACGGGATGCAACCGGCCACCCGTACCGATCGCCGCACATTAATTCGCCGGCTAACGTTTGACCTCGCCGGGCTACCCCCCTCACCGGAGCAGGTCGACGCCTTTGTGAACAGCACGTCGCCCAATGCTTACCGCGAACTGGTCGATCAATTGCTGGCTTCGCCGCGATACGGTGAACGCTGGGCGCGGCATTGGTTGGACGTGGCCCGCTACGCCGACACCAAGGGCTATCTGGCCGGCAACCAGGCGCGTTTGTTCACCCACTCGTACACTTATCGGGATTACGTTATCGATGCCTTCAACGATGATTTGCCGTTCGACCGTTTTTTGATCGAGCAACTGGCGGCGGATCGGCTTGAGTTGGGCGACGACAAACGGCCACTGGCGGCGATGGGTTTCCTCACGCTCGGCCGTCGATTTTTGAATAACCCGCACGATATTATAGACGATCGCATCGACGTGGTGACCCGCGGCATGATGGGGTTGACCGTCAGTTGTGCGCGTTGCCATGATCACAAATACGATCCTGTACCTACCGCGGACTACTACTCGTTGTACGGCGTTTTTGCCAGCAGCCACGAGCCGAAGGACAAACCGTTCATCAGCGATTCGATTGATCCCATCCAGCGTGCGTCGTTTGAGAAGGAGCGCAAACGCCGCGAGGACAGCCTGAAGAATTACGAGAAGGAACAGTACGCGAGAATCCGAAAACAGGTTAAGCAGCAGACCGGTGACTACATATGGGCGGCGCACCGTGCGGCCAGTGTCGAGTCGGGAAAGATCGACGAACTTGCCCGCAAGGCCAAGCTCGACCCGGACGTGACCCGGCGCTGGATGAGCCACTTGGCCAAGCGCCGCGAGTCGGGCGACCCGGTGTTCGCCGCCTGGTTCGCCCTAGCCAAGCTGGATGAAAAATCGTTCGCCACCGAGGCTAAACGTGTACTCGCCGAGGAGTGCTTGGCCAAGGCACCCGAGGCGGTGCGGCAGGCGCTTGGCCAGGCGGAGACGCTTGAGGCCGCGGCCAGGGCCTTTGGTAAACTTTGTTTCGAGGCCGACGAAAATCAGCCAGAGTTACGGGCGGTGGTCTACTCCGACGCGTCACCGGCCAATCTCTCCGACGGGGATGTGTGGCGGATCATGGAGGTTGCCGGCAAGGAGGGTATCCGCTCTCGCCGGCGCCGGTTCGACGAGGTCGAGGGCGAGCATCCCGGCGCACCAAACCGAGCGATGGTGCTGCTCGACAAGTCGTCCCCCGGCGATGCTCATGTTTTCTTGCGGGGCAATCCCGGGTCGCGAGGAGCGAAGGTGCCGCGTCGTTTTTTGCAGGTACTCTCCCGTGACGAACGTAAACCGTTCACCGACGGCAGTGGACGGTTGGAGATGGCCCGGGCCATCGCTTCGCCGGACAATCCGCTGACTGCCCGAGTCATGGTCAACCGCGTCTGGCTGCAATTATTCGGACAAGGTCTGGTGAAAACGCCGAGCGACTTTGGCGTCCGCGCCGAGCAGCCTTCGCACCCGAAACTGCTCGATCACTTGGCTGCGGAATTTGTTGCGAACGGCTGGTCGATGAAGCAGCTCATCCGCTCCATCGTACTCTCGACCACCTACCAGCAGGGCGAGAGCGAATACCCTGAATACGCCGAGCGGGATCCGGCCAACCGATTGCTGTGGCAGATGAACCGCCGCCGCCTCGACCTCGAGTCGATGCGGGACTCCGTGTTGGCAGTCGCCGGAAACCTCGATTTAAAACAGGGCGGTCGCTCGGAAAAAATCGAGAACAAATCCAACGCCAACCGCCGAACGATCTACGGCTTCATCGACCGCCAAAACCTGCCGAGCCTGTTTCGGACGTTCGACTTCGCCGGGCCGGACACGACCTGCGGCCGCCGCTTCACCACGACCATTCCGCAGCAACCGTTGTACTTATTGAACAGCCCGTTCATCGAGGCGCAGGCCAAGCGCTTGGCCGAAAGCACGCCGGTGGCATCGGTGAAGGGAGAGGAGCGAATCCGGGTGATGTTTCGTCAAGTCTACCAGCGCGATCCGAAAGACTGGGAACTGAATTCAGCCAAAGGATTCGTTGATCAATTCATCCCTGCAGCCGCGGCTTGGGAGCGCCTTGGCCAAGCGCTTCTCGTCTCCAACGAGATGATGTTCATCGACTGATCAATCATGAAAAAAGTGGCGCGTACTGAGATTCCGCGAAAGGCGATCTACCGG
>CAJXAU010000249.1 GCA_913050205.1 uncultured Verrucomicrobiota bacterium | reverse complement strand
GCAACTTAACCCGGCAAAGTGTAAGAGAGGTGCCCATCCAGACCAAGCGGGATGCCGAGCCAAAACCATATCAGCAGCATAATCGTCCAAACTATTGAGAAAACGATAGTAAACGGCAGCATCGTCGAGATGAGTGTGCCCATGCCACCCTTGGGGGCGATATTTTTCATGAACGCCAGAAGGATGACCATGTACGGATTAAGCGGGGTGATGCAGTTGGTCACCGAGTCGCCAATCCGGTAGGCGCACTGGGTCAACTCCGGCGAGATGTTCACCATCATAAACATGGGGATGAAGATCGGGGCGAAGATGGTGTACTTGGCCGACATCGACCCGACGAACATGTTGAAGCACATGGTCATCACGATGAACGCCACGAGCAGCAACGACGTCGGCAACGCCGCCTGGCCAAGCGCCTGGCCTCCGCTCATGGCCAGCATTTTGTCGAGGCCGGAGTACTTGAAGTGCTCCACGAATTGTCCCGCAAAAAACGCCATGACCACGATCGGCGCCATGCCGGCCATGGAGTCGGTCAACAGCTTGGCCACGTCGCGGTCGTTGTGAATTTTTTTCTGCACCACCCCATACACGATCCCAGGAATGATGAATATGATCAGCACCAACGGCACGATCGCTTTCACCCAGCGCGGGAAAATATTTTTAGAAGGCACGAAATACTGGCCGCCCTTTTCAATGGCACCCTCGGGAGCCGTCTTACCCTCAGTCAACTCGATCAACTCTACCGTGATCATCTGCCCCGGGTTCGTCGGCGACTCCATTTGGTAGGTGTAAAGCGGCGAACCGGGAATATTCACAAGTGCGATGACGGTCGTGAGCGCAAGTACGAACACGATGCCGGCGATCTTGAGCGCACGCTTATCGTCCGGGGTCAGTCGCTGCGCATCGAGGTCGGAGGCATCCACCGGCGACGGGCCGCCTTCCTCGGGCGGTTTATTGGCCAGCCGTTTTTCAACGATAACATCCGCCACGAACCAGCCGACTCCGGTCATGACGATTGTTGAGGCGATCATGAACCACCAGTTGCAAGCCGGGTTGACCTCGTAGGCCGGATCGATCACCTGCGCTCCCTTGGTTGCGAGTTCGGACAACATCGGCTCCAGACTTGTGATGGCGAGGTTGGCATTAAACCCGGCAGCCACACCGGCGAACACCGCCGCCAGACCGGCCAACGGCGCACGCCCCACCGCCTTGTACAGCGCAGCGGCCAATGGTGGCAGGATGATGTACCCGGCATCCGAAGTCATCGACGACATGATGCCCAGAAAAACCATCGCCGGGGTCAGCAGCTTTTGCGGCACCACCATCAGCATCGCCTTGAGCGCGGAGCCGATGAAGCCGGTGCGCTCCGCGATGCCAATCCCAAGCATGCCCACGAGTACAATGCCAAGCGGAGCGAAGTTAATGAAATTCTCCACCATGCTGGAGATGGCCCAAAACAAACCGTCACGGGTCAGGATGTTGTTCGCCTCAAAAGTCCGCCCAGTCTCCTTCCATTCCACCTCCGCCGGAGTGCCGTCTGAGGCCGCTTGGCCAAGCGCTGCAGCGTGATCCGGAAGGCGCTCGTGGACGACCCAGCCGGACTTTACCGCCACCGCAGAGGCGATCATCACCAGCACTGTGCCAATGAGAAACAGGGTGGCCGGGTCTGGCAGGCGGTTCCCCACCCGCTCAATCCAGCCAAGCCAGCCGCTGTTAACCTGTTCTTCCTTGGAAGTGTAGTTTTCGCTCTCGGGCATCAAGACGCGGATTCTGCCCGCGCAGCCTCCGAGGTCAATTCTCGATTGCTTTTTAAGTAAGGTTTGCCTATTTTTTGTGAAGAATATGAGGTTAAAACAATTTATCGCCACACTCTGCGCCGCCCTCTTCATCGGTGCCCCGCTTGGCCAAGCGGTGGAGTTATCCGATCAGGACAGCGGCAAAATTGCGCGCGTGGTTGGATTCCTGCTATCGCAGACCCACTTCAAGCGTGCCCCGCTCGATGACGACATTTCGAAGGCCTTCCTGCGCAAGTACATGGAATCACTCGACTACAGTAGGATGGTTTTCCTGCAGTCCGACTACGATGAATTCAACAACAAGTACGGCACACTGCTCGACAACCTGACCAAGCGCGGCAACGTCTCCCCGGCGTTTGAAATTCAAAAGCGTTATGTCAAGCGACTCAAGACCGCCCACGGCTGGCTGGAGGACATCATCTGGACCGAGTTTGATTTCACCCGGGACGAGTCGTTCACCCCGGACCGAACCAAGAGCGACTGGCCGGCCGACGAAAAAGCCGCCCGCGAACTCTGGCGCAAGCGAATCAAGTACGAGGTTCTCGGCACCCGCCTTGGCAAACGCCGCGGAGTTGAGGCCATGCAGGCCAAGGCCAACAACGGGGAGATCGTCAAAAAATCAGACGGCACCCCGGTCAAGCCGTACAACATCAAGGATGAGAAGGAAAAAATCCTGCGCCGCTACGAGCGCTTTCTTCGTGTTCGCACCGAGATGGACTCCGGTGACGTGCTGCAATACTACCTTACCGCCCTCTCAAACGGATACGATCCTCACTCCGATTACTTCAGCCCACGTGAGGCGGAGAATTTTGAAATCAACAACATCAAGCTCTCGCTGACCGGCATCGGCGCACGCCTCCAGTGGGACGACGGCTACACCAAGCTGATCGAACTCGTG
The DNA here is from genome assembly GCA_913050205.1 of uncultured Verrucomicrobiota bacterium. GTDB lineage: Bacteria > Verrucomicrobiota > Verrucomicrobiia > Limisphaerales > UBA1096 > UBA1096. Next base: position 1,115 of record CAJXAU010000249.1, on the reverse strand, counting down.
CCAGGTGGCCCGGCGATCCGCAGCAAAAAACTCAAGCCGGGCGACCGCATCGTGGCCGTGGCACAGGGTGAGGATGGCGAACCGGTGGACGTCTACGAGATGGAACTCGACAAGGTGGTCGACAAGATTCGCGGCGAAAAAGGCACGATGGTGCGCCTCACTATCATCCCGGCCGATGCCGCCGACGAAAGTGAAACCAAGGAGGTTCGCCTCATCCGGGACAAGATCAAGCTCACCGACAGTCTGGCCAAGGGACAAGTCATCGACTACCCCGACATGCCACGACTGGGTGTGATTGACCTGCCCCAGTTCTACGAGAATTGCGCCCGCGACGTCGGGGTGATCCTCGACCGGTTCCGCCGGGAGAAAGTTAATGGAATCGTGCTCGACCTGCGCCGCAACGGGGGCGGCCTGTTGCCGGAGGCGGTGAAGTTGGCCGGCCTGTTCATCGAACAGGGCCCGATGGTACAGGTGATCGACAGCCGCCAGCGCAAACAGGTGCTGCAGGATAACGACACCAACATCCGCTACGACGGCCCGATGGTCGTCCTCGTCGGTAAACTCAGCGCCTCAGCCTCTGAGATCGTCGCCGCCGCGCTGCAGGACTACGGGCGCGCCGTGGTCGTCGGCAGCAAGTCCACCCACGGCAAGGGCACGGTTCAGACCGTGATGCCACTCATCAACTGGGTACGCATCAAGGATCCGGGCAAGCTCAAGCTGACCATATCAAAATTCTACCGTGTAGCCGGTGGGACCACTCAAAAACAGGGCGTTGCACCGGACATCGTGCTGCCGACCCCGTATGACTACATGGAGATCGGCGAAGCCACCCTGCCAAACAGCCTCGCGGCAGACCACACCGACCCGCTGGACTACCGCAAGCTCAACCGGGTGAATGACTACGTCAAGCGACTCACCGCATCGTCAAACGAACGCATCAAAAAGGATCAGGATTTCGCCTACATCCTCGACGACATCAACACCCTCAAGGAACGCCTCCTCGACAAATCCCTCTCCCTCAATGAAACCAAACGCCTGCAGGAAAAAGATGAGGAAAAGGAAAAACGGGAGACCCGCAAAAAGGAACGCAAGGAGCGAGACAAACCGGAGGAGAC
>CAJXAU010000248.1 GCA_913050205.1 uncultured Verrucomicrobiota bacterium | reverse complement strand
GGAGCAGATGGCTTCGTCGGCAACGCCATCTGGGCAGCCACGCTTGGCCAAGCGATGTGAATTAAAACAAAGGCCACCATCACGCCAGTGAAACAATGCAGCCCGTTTGGTACGAGCAATGTCGTCCACGCAACAAACACCCAACCGATCAAGCCACCCGCATTTCGGATTATGTCGTCATCAGTCTTGAGTCGATAAACCCAGAGGAACACACCCACGATCGCTGGCAGGAAAATCGTGAAGGAGTACATCGCAGCATCGATCTCAACATTTCGGACCACGATGGATAACGGTGCGTTGGCCTGCTGTACGGACGATGTAAACGCCAACCCAGGCTCGACCGCTGTCGTGAGATCCTTCACGTCCACAAACAACTTGCCCAATCCGTAGAGGGACAAACCAACCAACAACCAGCCCACGAGCAGCGTCAAAACGTTCTGTCCGTCCCAACGATATCGACCGCTCTTGGTTGCCAGTCGGTTGAATAACGCCCCGACAAAAACCAATGCGCCGATGATTAAAAACCTCTCTGCCCAAGTGCCGCGACCAAGCCAGGCGAACCCACTGGCATCCGGCAACTGTCCGGTTGGCTTCACGCTGCCGGAAACAAAATCGAGCCGATAATCACTGTCCGGAGACACGGCCCAGTTCGACAAAAGCACCGGCGCACCAATCCTCGGAAGTGTCACCCTAACCGAATCCTGCGTTGAAGGCTTGGGAGCGAATTTCAGAGCAACCGTGACCGGTTCACCGGAGTTGTCCACCTTGGGCAGCGGAACGAGAGTTCGCGTATCTTGCGTAATCGGGATGACACGCTTGCCATTCACTTTGGCCTCCCAAAGATCAACCCCTTCCTCAAGCGCCACCTCAAAATGAGCCAACCCGCGATTCTTGAGAAAATAAGTTGCCGTTGTGACCGCCTGTCCATCGTTGGAAACCTGCGTGGAAAACTCCGCCCGGTCAGCCACCTGCTCCAACGAATCCTGACGATTCAGGGGGGTGAGCGATTTGCGAAGCGTGAACTCACCGCCTGAATACTGATACGCCGCAAGGATCGGGGCATCAAACAGCAATCGGTATTCCTCCGGCACCTCGGACGGCTCCAGTGCAATTAAAGCCCCCTCCTCTTCGGCGGCCGATTCCTCGAAGCGCTCCTTGCTGATCAGGATGGAGTAACCCGCCTCGGACTGCACGTCCACCGGGCGCACCCCGTTAAACGAAAGCGTCTGGCCCTTCGGCTCGAACTGCCGCTCGAAAGTCGCCAGCAATGTGTAGTCTCCGAACACGGTTGATTGAAAATATACCGTGTACGACTGATTCTCCGCCCCCTCCTCGGGCTCGTCCATTTTCCAGTTGCGGACATCACGTCCAACGAACTCCACGTTGGAGTAGTCGGCCGGGATCAACACCTTCAACTCACTCACCGGCTTGCCGCTGATGAGGTAGTTCAACACCGAACTGCCGTACACGATCCCCTGTCCGATTGAATATAACTGCAACGCATCCACTTGCAGCGCCAACTCCATCCGCTCGACACCGAGATTCGCCTCCCAGTTCGTTTCCTTAATACGATAAGCCGCCTGCAAACCCTGGATTTTTTTCGGGAAAAACACGGCTGCCAGTTCGTTTGCACCTGAAACCGATACCGGCACGAGGCGCAGCCCCGGCGAGGCAGACACGCCGACAAAACCTCGAATGGATTTCACCTGCTCGTAGTCCAGTCGGGGCACCAGCCAATTGTCGCCCTCGACCGGTTTATTTTGCTCCAACCGTAATTGGATCAAATGACGCCCCTCAAGCGGAGTCGAGAACACCAATCGCAACGGCCGTTTTCCATCACTTACCGGCCCCAGGAAATAATCAGCCAGTGCGGCTGCGGTTAACTGTGCCACAGTAAAACCGTCGGGGATCTGAATAGTGAACTCACGCAGCGGTGCATCTCGGATATCCAGATCGACCTCGGCATCGAGTACTATTTCGTTAAAACCAAGCGAGTATACCAGAAGCTGCGACACCGTAAGATCCGGCAGAATATTATCAGCCAAGACTTCCATCTCATAATCGTTGCTTGAGAAGCGATAAACCAACGGCTTCAACTTCGGGTTGTTTGGCAAAGCAGCAATCGTATTCACCGCCGGAAAACGGTTGGCTGAAAGTTGTGACAGGCCGCTCAGCGACACCGGTTCCAGCTGCACAGCTCCATTATTAACCAAGCGCAAATGACCTCCGTACCGGACCGGGTTCACCGGTGAAAGACGCAGCGGTTTAAACCGAACCGGAAACGCACCAAGCGATGTCTGCGTGTGAACAACGAGGTTGTAATTCCCGCTGCGCTGACTGTTTAACTTGACCACCAAGCGTCGCCCGTTTTCCCCCTGCTTTTTCACGTTCCAATTCAGGATATTCTGCCCATCGACGTTTACCACTTCACCCTCCCCCTCGATGTCCAACTCAAGCGTACTCATCCTGCCCTGCATCACTCGATAGTCAAAGTGGTTGATCTGTCGCGCCAACCCTGCCCCGACCGCGATGTGCACTGCAGATTCAGCTGAGAAAAACAACTTCGGCACAACCACCGGCTTGGACTCCTTCCATCGTACCGTCAGCCTATCACGAGGCGTGAGGAACAGATCGTACACCCCGTTGACAATCTTCGGCTTGGACGCCGAATGTGCGTCGAAAGATATTGCCCTTGGCCAACCGCTCAACGTCACCGGCCGTAATGCTGCCGGCACTACCCCGAAATCGATGTTGCTCCAGCCGTCCTTCTCGACGATCCGGGCATGGAACGTCAAATCAACGTCATAGGTTCCGCTTTTTGAAAACTGTAGCGTGTAAGTCTCACCGGAAAAACCAACCTTATAATCCTTGGTCGCCGGGATGGCTGCCAACGCTGCACCGCCAAACACCACTGGCAATGAGCCCCCCTTCGCATTGCGCACCTCCACACGCCCTTTCAACTTAAACGAGGCAACGCCATTGCTTAACTCCCCCTTGAGATCAAACTGATCAAAGAAAATACGGTGTGCATCCACATCCGACTCCGTTGCCGCGAAGCCGATCTCCGGCTTGGTTTCGGTAAATTGGAAACTGTATGAACGGGGATTCTGCGCATCCGGGACTTGTGTCTCCGCTTGGCCAAGCGCGTTCTTTATCCGCGAGACCCCGTTGGCCTTGGTAATGACAAGGTCATAGCCCTTGGCCGTGCTGACAGTAACCGTGCCAGAGTTAAGCACTGCCTCGCCCTGCGGTGTCAGGCTAACCACCTCCAAACGGGCTCCGCTCTGGGCATGAGTGTTGCGGAAATGCGCACTGAATTTCACCTCACCCTTCACGGGGTTTTTCGGGTCGAACCAAAAGACGAGATACCTCTGTCCCTGTTTGTCGTTCCGTATCCCCCACTCGATCGCCTGTTCACTGGCCGCCTTGACCAGCGTGCCCTTGCCATTCACTGCAAAACGAAGTTCATCCGTTTCGCCCTGCAAAATCTTGACCGTGCCACTCAACTGCTGCTCAGTCTGGCCACGCGCGTGGTTGACATGAATCGCCGTTCGCACGGAAAAAATCAACTTCTCCTTCTTTTCCTTTTCCTTCGGTTTTTTGAAATCACCGCTGATAACAAAGCCAGGCTTGTCACCTGCCAAGTCTCCATTCACCTTGAGATTATCCACCTGCAGCGGTGGTGCAGCCTGCCCTTGGCCAAGCGCCGTGTTTATCCCTGCAAGACCGAAACCAAGCGCGAACAACAGTCCCGCTTTCCCGATTACTTGTTTGATTTGTGTCATTTTTTTCATTGGTTTTGATTTTAAAAATTAATT
>CAJXAU010000247.1 GCA_913050205.1 uncultured Verrucomicrobiota bacterium | reverse complement strand
CGCGCACGGCGTTGTTGTACTCGTAGCGGTTCAGCCGTCGCATCACCACCGGCTCAAGCGTGGTGTTGGCCGTCACATATTCATCGACGACGCCCTCAAAAAACGCCGCCAACTTTGCCCGCTCGCGCTTGGCCGGTTGCGGCTCATCCTCCGGCGGCATCTCCGCCTTGGCCATCATCTCCGCTGCATGCCGCGCCAGCTCCACGTTTTTCAAAAAATCCCCGCGCTTGGCCAAGGCCTCAAGGTTCACCTTGCCCTTCACCTTTTTCGCGCCGTGACACCGGAAACAATGCGCCTTCATCAAAGCCCGCGCTTCGGCGAAATCCACCTTCACAACCGTCAGCTGTTCCGGTTTCTTTTCCTCCACCGGCTTCGAAGCCAAGTCCGTTAGCCTCACGTAATCCAATCCGTACAGATACCCATTGTTACGGTATTTACTGGCCTTGGCGTTGGCACCGATCAACTTGATATCGATCCGTTGTGTGCCTGCTTTGAATTCCAACTCGCCCAATTCACGCAGCTTGGCCAAGCGGACGTCAGGCGAATACAAGTCCAGCCTCGGCTCGACCACCTTCCCATTCAGTCGCACTTCGAACTGCCCGTAATCCGGCGCCAACGTCCACTGCATTGCCAATGCGTAACGGCCCGTGTTTTCAACGGAAAACTCCACCGTGTTTTCATCCCCAACCACACCGTCCCAGAGCAGGTGCGCGTCCCCACTCCAGCCGGCTCCGAATCCTCGCATGTCCTGTGGGCGTGCCTTGCCGTTGGCTCGCAGAAATTCCCCCTCGAGAACACCCTCGGCCGCTGCCGCTGCCGGTTTGCGAACCGAATGAAAATCAAACAGCTCCGCCGCCTGGCCAAGCGCTTGGCCAAGCACTGCGATCACGAATATGGGAATAATTTTTTTCACTGTACGATGAGTTCGCTGCTGGCGAGGTACTTGCGTTCGTCTCGGACATCGATGTACCAGACGGTGGCGTTCTTGGGCGGGGCAGCGCCTTGGATGATTGGCCCGTCGACTTTTAATGGCACCGTTTTCCATGCACGCGTTTTGTTCTGCGCATGGGGGGCGGTGGTGTAGTGCAGGTTGGCTGAGATGAGCCGGGTCTTGGATCGCACCGTGGCGTTGAGTCGGCTGCCTTTCACGACCGGCCGCGCGACCACGGGCATGGGGGTGGCGCCGCGCAGGTACTGATCGACGAACTGGAAAAATTCCGGGAAATTAAAAATATGCCCGTGTTTCATGTTGAGCTGGATGCTGTAGTTTTTTTCACTCCGCACCAGCGCGCAGGTTTTCGCGTAACTGTCCATCGGATAGGCAAAATCGTTTGTACCGTTGAGAAACATCACCGGCATTTTTGCCGACCCGATGTAGCGTGACGGATCCCATAACCGGTGCCACTTGTCCGATTGCGCCGGGGTCATCTTGCCAAACTCGCCCACCTTCCAGACGCTGTTCTCTCTCAGGAAACCGCACCCGTAAACAGGCATCGCCACCTTGAACCGGTCGTCCACTCCGGCGACGATGCAGGTCAGATAGCCTCCCCAGCTAATTCCGGTTAACGCTATGCGATTGGCATCCACTCCGGCGAAGCTTCGCAACAGTGAGTGACCGCGCATGACATTGGCCACGGCGTGGTAGGACCACTGGTTCTCGAGCGGTTGATCGATGGTGCTGAACTTGTCCGCGTGACTTTGGCCCGGGCCACCGTCCGGCAGCCGTTTGCGTCCCTCGCCGCAACCGGCCAAGTCCATCGCGATGGCTGCGTAACCACGCTTGGCCCACAGCTGAGCCCAGTTGGCAAACGCCGTGCCGCCGCCGCCGTGTACCAGCACGATGCCCGGCACCTTGCCCTCCACCGCTTGGCCAAGCGTGGCAGGCGAGGCGTAGTAGGCGAACACCCGCGTGGATTTGCCGCGATATTTTTCGCCCGCGTACAGCAGTGCATGCACATCGCCCTCCTGCCGGACCCATTCAAACTTGGGCGCTTTTTTTAGTTCTGCCAAATTCCACGGCGTACTCTCCGGCAGAGGCAACGGCTCCGCCGCCTGGCCAAGCGCTTGGCCAAGCACGCAAACCAGCAACAGCTCGATGTAGCGCCGGTAAATCATTAGGCAGCAGCGGCCTTTAGGGCTTTTTGAATCAGGGCCTTGGTTTTGAGTGAGCCGGCGATCGGATCGACCTTGTGTCCCTCGAACTCAATCGTGATCACGCCGGAGTAGCTGGACTGGTGGATGATTTTCATCATCCGGTAATAGTCCGTGTGCGTCTCGTTGCCTTTGGCATCAAAATTCAATGCCTTGGCGCAGATGGCCGGCGCGTGGGCGAGCGTCCGCTTGACACCGTCGTAACGATCGTACCTCCCGAAGTTGTTGAAGTCCGGCAACAGTCCGGCGTTCGGGTGGTCGAGCTTTTTGATGACCTCCAGCAGCCAGTCGGGATCGTTCGAGTAACCGCCGTGCGGCTCGATCACGATCTTGACCTCACTGCCTTTCGCATAGTCGCAAATCGCACGCATGCCCTCGACTGCGTTTTTCATGTTCTCTTTCCGGTTACCGCCGGAACGACAATTCACCCGGATGGCATCGCAGCCAAGCTGCTGGGCGCAGTCCACCCAGCCCTTGTGTTCCTCCACCGAGCGGGCGCGCTGCTTGGGATCCTTCGCGTCCAGCTCGTTGCCGGCGTCGATGAGGATCAGCACGTTTTTCATCCCTTCGCCGGTGGTGCGCTTGGCTAATTCGCCGACGTATTTCTTGTCGGTGTGCTTCCCGCCAAACGGACGATTCCAATACTCGATGTGCGTGATGCCGAGCTCCTTTTTGGCCAGCGCAGGATAGTCGAGGTGCTTCAGTTTGCCGCTGCCCAGCCAGCGATGAAACGTGTACTCTTGTATGCCGATCTGAAAGCGCTTTGAGGCCTTTTTCTTCGCAGCCAAGATACTTGAGGAAAGGGCGATCGCCGGCAAACCCAAGGCTGTGTTACGGATAAATTTACGTCGATTGAGGTCGTGCATGGGCGAAACAGTCGCACGCAATCCCCGCCAAATAAAGGCCGTTTTGTGTAGAAAACGGAGTTATCGTTGCAAATTCGTGCGCAGAAACTTGGCCAAGGCCTCGAGGCGGTCGGTGTTGATGAAATCAACACCGGCCTGATGCAGCACCTTCCATGCGGCGGGGTTGTCCGGCGCGGCCCAAAAGCGGACTTTCTGTCCATCCTCGTGAGCCTGCTGGACGATGCGCTTGAGCTTGGCTTGCTCGGCAGCCGGCAGCTCGCCCTTACCGCGCCACTTGAAGTGCGACCGCCAACTATCGCTGACCCACGGCATGAAGTGCGGGCTCGCCCCTTGGCCAAGGTCTGACATCCTTCCGTCGTAACCGGCCAAGCGCTTGGTTTGCTTCTCCATCACCGCACGAGGGCGGCTGCCGGAGATGACGATGGTCACTGCCTTGGTTTCCGTTTTTTCCGCACTGAACTCCGTGAGCATGAACCGGTATTTCTCGAGCAACGGCTGAAGCGCGGCGTAGGTCTTCGGGCCGTCGGTTTTGAAATCGATCATCAGGTGAAACGGCGCGCTGGTTTTGTGGACGCTCCCGCCGTTGGCCTTCACGCGCTTGGCCAAGGGCGCGAGGTAAAGCGACTCAAGCGTCCGGTTTTCGCGCAGCTCAAATTGGAAGTGGCCGACAAGTAGTTTGCCGTTTTTCAAAAACACGTCGGCCTCGACACTACAGAAGCCGTGCGACAGGGCGTCGAGCAGCGGCCTCTTGTGGTAGTAGTCGTTGTGCGCGTGCGCCTGGCCAAGCGGCTTGGGCGCTTCC
>CAJXAU010000246.1 GCA_913050205.1 uncultured Verrucomicrobiota bacterium | reverse complement strand
CGGCGGACGGGTTGTTTGCGCTGGATAATTTTCTCGAGGTCAAAATTCAGATGAATCCGCTGTATTGGGATCGCTTGCGCTACCAGTACCGGGATATCACGCAGGAGCGAAAACCGGGCGAGGCATTCAAGGACAACTACACCTACCTGCCTGCGACAGCGACCATCAATGGCGAGCCGACCGGCCCGGTGGGCCTCCGCAAGAAGGGCCTGATCGGCTCAAGCTCAACCCAGCGTCCCTCGCTCAAGATCAAGTTTAACTTCGCCAAAAAGGGAGGGCGCTACCTTGGCCTCGACCGATTGACGTTGAACAACAACATTCAGGATCCGTCGCTGGTGAAGCAGTTCCTGTCGTACAAGCTGTTTCGCAAGGCGGGCCTGCCGGCGCCGCGCTGCAACTTCGCGCGGGTGTACGTCAACGGGCAGTACCTCGGCGTGTACACGAATGTCGAGTCGGTGCGAAAACCGTTCCTCAAGCGGGCGTTTAACGACGACAAGGGCGATCTGTACGAGGGGATGATCAACGACTTCCGCGAGGGATTTCACAAGACGTTCGAGGTGAAGGATGGTGCCGGTAAAAAGATGAAATCGATTCGCCGAGTCGTGGAGGCACTTGGTGCGGATGGGGATGATAAAATCGATGCGCTGGGCAGGGCGATCGACCTCGATCAATTCATCAACTTTTGGGCGTTGGAAATTATCACCGGCCACTGGGATGGCTACAACGGCAACCTGAACAATTTTTTCGTCTACAGTGGCAAGGAGGACAAGCGATTGCAGTTCATCCCCTGGGGGACGGACGGATCGCTTGCCTTGGGCAATCCCTTCATCGGGATGAAAACAACGCGCACGACCAACGCCAAGTCGATCCTCGCCAAGACCGTCTACACGAACCCGGAAACGTTGAAGCATTTTCACGCCGCGTTGGCACATCACCTTGAGCATACTTGGAACGAGGAGGAGATGCTCTCGGACCTCGAGGCCATTCACAAGATGGTCGGCCCGTATGTCATCGGCTCCACCCAGCCATTGCAATTTCAGGCAGAGAGGATTCGTGAGTACGTGAAAACGAACCGCTCGACTATTGAGGAGGATCTCAACGGACCAACGCCGGAATGGGTCGTGCCGGTGGAGGGACAGAAACCGATCATCCCTGGCGGCGGAAAGGGGGACGCGAACGTCGTCGGAAACCTGAAAGCAAATTTCCTGCTGGAGATGGGAACGCTCAATTATGAGGACGATCAGGAAACAGATCAGATTCAGTTCAACATCACGAAGAAGGATGAATCGAAACTCGAGATCGTTTCGTACCGAGGTCAGGCCGGTTTTCCGGCCGGGGCGAGGTGGTTTGATTCTCCAAGGATGGTGTTGCAGGGCAAACTGAAGGATCGACCGGAATGGCTTCGGCTGTTCATCGGCTTTGACCCGGAAAAATTTCGGCATGTCGATAGACTGAAACTGGATCATTTCAGCGCGAAGGGCTGGGTGTCTCTGTTTAACGAGGAGACGGAGCAATTCATAATTTGCGGAATGCTGGATGGCGAAATCGTCATCGACAAAAAAGACATCGCAGCCAAGCCGCACATTGAGGGCACAATCGATGCCGACCTTCGCCTGTGGCGGGTGCCCTCCATTCTCGCCATCGAACCAAGCGAAGAGAACTAGCCCGACCGCTTGGCCAAGCGCAACTTTGGCCAATCACGGTTGTTTCATCCCATTGCATCGCATGGACGCGGGCGTTATTCTCTCCCTTTAACGATGAGTATTCAGCGACTTTTGGTGATCTCCCTCGTGGCGAACTTAATTTGTCTCGGCGGCTTGCTCTGGTCGCTTACGAAGGTTCAATCCCCGCCGGCGCAACCGGCCCCGGCGACTACGGCCTCCGGCACCGCCACGAAAACCAAGCGTCCGGAGGCACGCGTTACCGAGCGGATTGTGCGAGAGGAGGAACCGTTTCACTGGAGCCAGATCGAGTCCGACGATTACCAGACGTACGTCGAGAATCTGCGCCGTATCGGTTGTCCCGAGGAGACCATACGCGATCTTGTGAAGCAGGATCTCGACAAGTTTTACGATGAACGCAAGGCCGAGGTGATCAACAGCGCCCCGCCGCGAAAGGACTACTGGAAAACCGGGCATCCCACCACGTTATCCCAACCCAGTACCGGTACCCGCACACAACTCGCGAAACTGGATCAGGAGAAAACCGGGGTGTTGAACGAACTGTTCGGCGCGAAGGGCGTCGCGGCGATCAACCGGCCAAGTGCTTATTCGCGGGCGCAGTCCAAGGCCAAGAGCGGTTACTCGATGGACTTTATCCCGGAGGAAACCAAGGCGGAATTGAACTCGGTGGAGCAGGAGTTTGGCAGCAAGCTGCTCAAGACGATGGCCTCCGGCACATCGGACGTGGAAGATCGCAACGAAATTCTTCGGTTGCGTGAGGAGCGCGAAGACCGGATCGCGTCGATGCTGACGCCGGAGCAAAAACTTGAGTACGATTTACGCAAGTCGCCCACCGCGGCCAACCTGCGACTGCAACTTGATGGGTTCGAGCCAAGCGAGGATGAGTTCCGCGATATTTTTCAGGCGCGAAAACAGTTCGATGACCAACACGGCACCGTGCCCGGGACGACAATCTCAGCGGCTGAGGCCGAGGAGCGTCGGCTGGCTGAGCAGGTGATGAACGACGATCTGCGCAACACGCTGGGAGAGGATCGGTTTCAGGATTACATGAGGCAGACGGATTACGACTACAAGTCGATCGCCAAGGTCGCCGAGCGACAGGGGTTGAACGACGCGGTTTCCGCACAGGTGTACCAGATGAAAAACGAGGCGGAGGAACTGGCGCGCAGCATCCGGATGGACGGAGCGATTCCAGTCAGCGAACGCCAGCAACAGTTACAGCAAATTCACAGCGAAACATCGCGCAGCATCGAATCGCTGATGGGGCAGCAGGGCGCAGCATCCCTGCAAGCACAGGGCGGGGGGCGTAACTGGCTCAACAACCTTGGCCGGGTCAATCCCTATCCCATCACCAAGCCGACTTTTCAGGTCATCACCAGCGGCTCCCCTTCGCCGTAGCGGCTCAACTCACTTTCGTCACCCAGTCGCGCGCGATGGCCTGAAGGTCCCCGTGGCCGTTGGCTGCCGGGGCGTCCGGGGCAAAGTGAATTTTCTCGAGGTCGTTGATCGTGCTTCGCAGCTGGTTGCGATGTGAATCAGCCAGCGCCCGGGGCGGGGCGGCATCGATGCGCTGCAACAGGTCGATCACGGCGAACGGGGTGCAATCTTCCGGCACGTTGTAGACCGGGGCAGCCTCGGTTTCACCGTGGCCGCGCTTGGCCAAGCGCAATCCGAACAGGCCAAGCACCACGATGACCACGCCTCCGGTGATCCACGGCCAGACCGGCTGCGGGTTCAGGACGATACCAGCCATGGCGATCTCGTTTTCAACCTCCTTCAAATCGGCGTCGTCGTATTGTTTGAATACCGACTTGGTGACGAGTGCGCTTGGCTCGGGAAACTTGAACGTGCTGGGCTCGCCGGCCGCCGCCTTGGGTTTGAGGCTGAGCAGCCAAGTGCGTTCGCTGACAGCGTTGACGCGCTCGGCATCCGATTCCACTCGGGCGATCGACAGGCCCTGATCCTCGTTTTTCGCGATCTCAAATCCGGGGATGTTGAGATCAACGAGTTTGTCGAGTGCCGGGGTCAGCCCCTTGGCGGTGGCATGAATCTCGAGCGTGAGTTCCTGCTTTTCCACGGTCGAACGGGCGTCGAGGGTCTGGGTGAGGGATAACTCATCCACCGGGCGGGTGGGGGCGTCCTCAGGGCGGG
>CAJXAU010000245.1 GCA_913050205.1 uncultured Verrucomicrobiota bacterium | reverse complement strand
ACGATACTTGGACCAAGCTGACCGAGATGACTCTCGATAAAAAGGTCGTGTGGACTTACGACTCGGCCAAGATGAACGGCAACGAGGGCAAGCGTGTCCACGTGCACGCGTTCGCCAGACTCAAAAACGGCAATACCTCGATCGTGGAGAGCGGTGTCGGCCGCATCATCGAGGTCAACAAAAAGGGGAAGATTGTTCATCAGTTCGACATGAAAAAGGACGGTCGCGAAAACACCCGCTGGGTGCGGTTCACGCCGGAAGGGAATTATCTTGTGACCTCCGAAAATCCGGGAGTCGTTACTGAGTACAATCGTAAAGGGGAGATCGTTTGGGATTACCTCGTGAAGACCCGTTGCTACGGGGCTATTCGACTGAAAAACGGCAATACGCTGATCGCGACCGGCTCAGGCAAGAGTGTCATCGAGGTGTCGCCCGACAAAAAGATCGTTTGGGAAATCAAGGGCAAGGTGCCGGGAACGGAGATTGAGTTGGGCTGGATGACGGCACTGCAGGAGTTGAAAAACGGCAACTACATCATCGGCAACTGTCATGCCGGCGAAAATAATCCGCAGATCTTTGAGATCGATCGCGACAAAAAGGTGAGCTGGGAATTCGACGAGTGGGAACTGGTCGGCAACGGCCTCGCCGTGTGGCAGGTTTTCGAAGGCCGACAGGCCAAGCGCCTCCGCAAACAACTTGCCAAGTTGAAAAAATAATCCCCGCTTGGCCAAGCGCTTGGGATGAAGATTTTTACCCAGACACTCCTGCTGTTATTTGCGGCGGGAGTGTCTGTTTTTCCGGCAGGCGACATTGAGCCGGTTCTCAGCCTGATCGACAACCGTTGCCTTGATTGCCACGACGCGGAAACGAGAAAAGGCGGCATTGATCTGGAGCAACTCTCATCTGGAGCAACTCTCGCCGATTCGAAGATTCAAACGCTTTGGCTACGGGTTGAGCGCGTGGTGCGAATGGGTGAGATGCCTCCCGCGAAAAAGGAGCCGCTAACGGCCGAACAGAGGGCGTTGGTTCAGGGGTGGTTTCGGGATAATTACATTCTCAGAAACGGCGAGGAACACATCGGGGCGACACCGCTTCGGCGATTGTCCCGTTACGAGTTGGTCAACACGCTTGAGGATTTACTCCATGTTTCGCTGAAACGCCCGTATGTGTTCAGCCCGGAGTTTCCGGCGTTGTTGGATTCCACACTCGAGTCGGTTTTGCCACCCGATGTGCCCGGAGAGTCTGGCTTCTTCAATGATGCCGACCAACTTGCCAGCGGCAAGCTGCCGGTGTTGCGGTTAACTCAGGCATACGACTATGCGCTTCAATCCTTTGTTCAGTCGGACGAGGCGCGTGAACGGATTTTTGGGTTTGCGAATGATCCGAAGGAATTGAGCCAAGCTGGTGCGAGGGAAATACTCGAACGATTCATGCGTCGGGCATTCCGAGGTTATCGCAACGAATCAAATGAGCAGTTGGTTCAGGAGGCCTACTTGGCCAAGCGTCGGGAGTCTTCACCGGTCGAGGCCTTGTTGCATGCGATGAAGACGGCGCTTGTGTCACCGGCTTTCCTTTATCGTATGGAACAAGCCAGAAATGGCGAGACTCCCTATGCTGTCAGCGGCGAAGAACTCGCCGTGCGGTTGTCTTACTTTCTTTGGGGCAGCATGCCGGATGAGGAACTGTTCCGCTTGGCCAAGCGCGGCGAACTGGAGGACGAGGAGGTGTTGCTTGGCCAAGTGCAGCGGATGCTTCGGTCGCCCAAGCGGATTGCGTTGTCGGAGAATTTCGCAGGTCAATGGCTTGGTTTTCGTGATCTTTGGCACAACAAGGCGTACTACCGGAACGAGGCCTGGAACCGGGGCGTCTACGATGAGTTGCTGTTCTTTTTTGACGAGTTGGTGAAGTCGGACCGCAGTGTGCTGGAGTTGATCGACTCGGACTGGGTGTACCAGAGCAACTACACCGGGGTTCGTACACCCGGTAAAGGGCATGTGTTTGAGAATCGGCACGACGATATCCTGGCTGTGCGTCGGAAACGGCCACCGGGAATTCAGGAGCGCTTTTATGATCCGCCTCGGTTGCTGAAAGTGAACAGCGAACAACGCGGCGGGGTGATCACGACCGTGGGCATCATGAGGCTGACTTCGCCCCCCGAGAAAACCAACCCGATCCGTCGTGGGGTCTGGATGCTCGACAAGATTATCGGTCGAAAAATGCACGCGCCGGAGAACATTCCCGCACTGAGCCAAAGTGAAACGGTGAACGGCAAAAAACTGGATGACCTCGCCGATATCCTGAAAGCGCACACGAGCAAGGCGATTTGTGTGAGTTGCCACAAGCACATAGACCCGATTGGACTGGGTCTCGAGCAGTTCGGGCCTGACGGCAAATGGCGCGAGCAGTACAGCAACAAGCGCCCGATTAAAGCCAGAGGCGAGTTTCCAAACGGAGGCACGTTCACCACGCCAAAAGAAATGAAACGGGTATTGCTCGAAGAATACCGGGCCGAGATCGTGCGAAATATCGCGAGACAAATGTTTGCTTACGCGCTTGGCCGAAAACTGAAGCCGCACGATAGGCCTGCGGTGGATCGAATTTGCGAAGCGTTGAAATCGAACGGAAATAAAATGAACACACTCATCGAGCAGATCGTTTTGAGTAATCAATTTCGTCAACGACAAGACATGCCATGAGCCGAAAATCCTATCTCATTCCAAGGCGAACGTTCCTGCGCGGTATTGGGGCGGCGCTTGCGCTGCCATCGCTGGAAATCATGTCGCCGGCAGTTAGCTCCGCCAAGTCCAAGCCGGCAGCCCGGCCAGAAAACTTGAGATTGTGTGTCCTGTTCAAGGGCGCCGGGGTGAACCCGAGTTCGTGGGATATCAACGGTGGAACCGAGACGAATTTCGAGCTTTCAAAGATTCTTTCGCCCATTGAGAAAAACAAGGGCGACATCGTGATCCTGAGCAACATTGATGCAGATCAGCGGGCCAATGGCGGACATGAAAATGTGGCACTGACTTTCATGACCGGAGAGTTACGCAAGTCGCGCCTCGTGCAGCAGCAGTCATTTGATCAGATCATCGCCGATCATGTTGGCGGTGAGACTCCGGTCAAGTCGCTCGCACTACGGAGTGACACCTACCTCGATGCGAATGATCCGTCAGAAAACTTCCTGTCCTACGACGCAGATGGTCGCGCGTTGCCGGTTGAGGACAGGCCGGAGTTGGTGTTCAACCAGTTGTTTCGCGGGCTCAACAGTAGGAATTACCGAGAGAAAACTTCAAGTGTGCTGGATCAGGTCAGGGACAGTCACCGGTCGATCGCCCGCAAGGCAAGCCGGCGAGACCAGCAGGTGCTTGAGCAGTATTTGCAATCCGTTCGCGACGTTGAACGGGAGATCGAGCAGTTTAAAAATCAAAGCAACGCCGAGCGAGACGCGAAACTACGCCTGGTAAAACCCGTTCCAGCAGCGACGAATTTAGCCCAGCGGATGCGTGCGATGCTCGATCTGGTTGCGTTGGCATTCTGGACGGACATGACGCGCGTCAGCACGCTGATGATGTCCCACACCGAGAGTCGCTCTATGTATGATTTTATCGGGGTGAACGACGAGTTGCATGCCTTGTCGCATTTTGTGAGGACACGGAACCGTTCATCCGGCTTGGACGGCTACGACCGGATCAATCAATGGCATACGGAGCAGTTCGGCTACTTCCTCGACAAACTCAAGTCGCTGGAGGACGGCGAGGGAACGGTTTTTGACAATTCGATCGTGCTATACGGCTCGGGAATCAAGCACGGGGATTACCACTCGGTGAGCGACCTGCCGTTGGTGCTCGGCGGCGGGGGCGGCGGGCAGATCAAGACGGGTCGGTTT
>CAJXAU010000244.1 GCA_913050205.1 uncultured Verrucomicrobiota bacterium | reverse complement strand
CGGCGGGCGACTTGTTTGTATCCACACCTTCCTCGACAACAACAACCTCAGGCTCTGGCACATCCGGCATGTCATTGGTCGTGGGTTCCTCGGTAGTCTCGGTGGATTCAGTAGTCTCCGTCGTTTCCGTCGTTTCGGTGGTGGTTGTCGGCTCTTTAGCGGTCTCTGTGTTGGCCGGTTTTTCCTCTGTCGTTTCAGTCACCTCTGTTGTTTTCCCCACCGGATCAATTGTTGGTTCCGTAGATTCTGTGGTCTCGGTTGACTCGGTTGTTTCCGTGCTTTCGGTCGAATTGGTTTTCTCCTTGGCCACTTCCGCCGTTCCTCCAAGCTCAATAAAACTGGCTGCGACGAATGCATGAGCGCCTTCCGGGTGCTCGATCTCGATCCAATCGCCGGACGTCCGTTTTTCCTTCACCTCATCTCCCTTGGCCAAGCGGGCAACAATGCTGAAGCGCTCGCTGCCCCCGGCTCGAACGTTGAGTTTGTTAGCCGTCACCTTGCCTTCCTTGACGAATGCCATGTGAACCCAGGTCTGGCCGCCGGCCGGCATGGCGATCTTGAGCCACTCGCTTGGTTCGCCCTCCTTGGGCGGATCGATCTTCACCGTGGCCAGTACCGTGACCGTGTCCTCCTTGCGGAGTTGGGTGACGCGCTCGCCAATCAGGCTGGCCCGGGCACGAACGTTGACTCGATCAGCGGAAACCTTACCAGATTTCGGGGGGGTGATTTCAGTGACGATGCTCTTTGCCGACACGGCTGAAAGTGCCACCAGCCATGCGAGCGCGGGGAGGATGAGACGGCCAAGTGATTTCATTGGACGCCGAGTGTGGAACGTCCCTGTTGCCGTGTCAATTCCGGCGATGGACTTCCTGCGTTTTGCCGACGAACCGCAGGCAGGAGGCGATCTCTGCGCGGCTCAGGACCCGCCATTTGCCAAGCGGCAGTTCGCCCAGTTTCACCGGGCCGACCGCGATGCGCTGCAAGCGCAAAACCCGATGGCCAAGCACCTTGAACATTCGGCGAATCTCGCGGTTTTTTCCCTCGGCCAAAACCAGCTCCACCTCGCTGCGTGTGTTGTTGGCAGCCAGTAACTTGGCGCGTTTGGCCTGAAGCCATTCTCCGGCGTCGCGCAGGCCGGTGGTCAGCTTGTTCAGCGCCCCGGGGGCTACCCGCTTGGCCAAGCTCACGCGGTAGGTCTTGAGCATGCCGTGCCGGGGATGAGCTACCTTTTGGCAAAACTCCCCGTCGTTGGTAAGCAGGATCAACCCCTCGCTGTCGGCGTCCAGGCGGCCGATGGTGAATAGATGCCCCCAATCGGTCGGAACAAGATCAAACACCGTCGCCCGGTCGTGGGTATCCCGGCGGGAGCAAATGATTTTTTTGGGTTTGTTGAGGGCAACGAAGCGCTTGGCCTTGGCGTGAACCGGTTTGCCGCTCAGCGTGACTTCGTTCTTGGCGGGATCGACCTTGGTGCCGAGCAGCCGAACCACTTGGCCATCGACGGCAACCCGCCCGGAAAGGATCAGCTTCTCGCCCTCGCGGCGTGAAGCCACCCCGGCTTCTGACAAAAATTTTTGAAGACGAACCGTCACCGCTGGAAAAATAGGGCGGTGGCGTCAGGACCGGGAAAACGGAAAAACCGACGGACTATTCCTCCGGCTTGGTCTTCTTCAGACCGGTGATACGGCCACCTTCCTTGAACTCACCACGCTTGCGGAGCAACTCGACCCGCTCGAATCGCTTGAGAACCGTGCGCTTGGTCGTGGTGCCTCCTCCGGTTTTCAGACTGGGATGCTGTGACATGTCTCTTAAAAATAAAGTTTCTGGAGTCCTCCGCCGAAAAGCGGGCGCGGGAACCTACCACAACGAAATTCGATTGCAACCGGTATTTTTCATCAAAAAACCGGCTTTTCTCAGGCACGGCAGGTAGGCACGCTTGGCCAAGCGCGATTCCGTCCATGATCCCCGTTCTCCATAAAACCGTGCTGCTCCTGCTTGGCCTGACCGCGACGACGACCTTGGCCAAGCCGGACGCGCCCGACATTCGCACAGTGAAACCGGATCTGGTCGTGCCCAAGCTCGAGTCCGGCAAGGCGGCACCCGGCAGGCGGGTTCGGGAATCGCTGCCCGGCTACGAGTCCACCAAGGCGTATCACGTGACCTATCTCCCGACCGATTGGGAGGAAGGAAAACGCTACCCGGTTCTCATCGAGTACGCCGGCAATAACTACAACGGCGCCCACGGCGATGTCTGCACCGGGCGACCGGAAGGCAGCAACATGGGCTACGGCATTTCTGCCGGGCGCGGATTCATCTGGGTCTGTCTGCCGTACCTCAACGCCGCCGGCGACGACATTGCACTCACTTGGTGGGGCGATTCAAAAAACCGGACGGCCAAGCCGACGATTAACTATTGTCTCAAGGCGGTCCAATGGATTTGTGAAAAGTACGGCGGCGACCCCGGGCAGGTCATCCTCTGCGGATTCTCACGGGGCGCGATCGCCTGCAACTACCTTGGCCTGCATAATAACCAAGTGGCAAAGCTGTGGCGGGCGTTCATCCCGTACAGCCATTATGACGGAATCGCGGCCTGGCCCTATCCTGGCTCGGATCGTGCCTCAGCAGCTGCGCGGCTGAAGCGCTTGGCCAAGCGGCCGCAGTTCATCTGCCACGAAGTCACCGCCTCACGGCTCAACCTCGCGGCCACCCAACGCTGGATCGAGTCCACCGGCAAAGTGGAAAACCTGACCTTCACCGAGACCGGTTTTCGCAATCACAACGATGCTTGGCTGCTCCGGCCAAGCGCTGCACGAAGGCAGCTCCGCCAGTGGCTGAAGGGCGTTTTGGCGCAAAAACGCTGAGCCAAACTTGGCCAAGCGCGGCTTGCGTCCAGACGCGGGACGACTACACTTCCGCACCGCTTTCACGGCGGCACAAATACGGTATGGATACCAAGGAAAAACTTTCCCGAGACGACTTCCCGGACGAGTTGCGCGAGCAGTTCGCCGTGGTGGAGCGGCGTCTCTGGAAGGTGGAAACCACGATGGCGGTCTGCCTTGCCGCCGCCGGGTTGTTTGGTTCTTACCTCGTCCTGTTTTTCTCCGACCGTCTGTGGGACAGCCCGGGCTGGCTCCGGGTCGGGCTGCTGGGCGGCGGCATCGCCACGACGGTGGGCGCAATTTTTTGGTGGACCTCACGCTGGGTTTTTCACCGGCGCGACACGCGCGCACTCGCGAAGCTGGTACAGCGGCGATACAGGAGGCTGGGCGATCGGCTGCTTGGTATTGTCGAGTTGGCCGACGAAGAGGAGCGGCCTGCCATGTATTCGCCCGCCCTTTACCGAGCCGCCATCGGGCAGGTGGCCGGCGAGGCACTCAAGCTGGATTTCAAACAGACGGTCAGCCCCCGGCCGGCGAGACGTCGTGCCGTTATTGCCTTTGGCCTGATCCTAGTCGCAGTCACTGGTTGGGCGATCCTGCCCGAGGCCGGATTGAATTCACTTCGCAGATGGGGTTTGCCGGGAGCGGACATCACGCGCCACACACTGATCCAACTCGCCGGATTCCCGACCGAACGCGTCGTGGCCAAGGGCGAACCGTTCGAAGTGGGCGGCTCGGTGGAGTATCGCTCATTTTGGGAACCGGCCACTGGCGAGGCGAGGTTTCGCGACAACCAGCCGATGACTGCGGAGATCGCCAGCGGCAAGGTGAATTTCTCCGTTCCCGGTCAGGTGGAGGACGGCGACCTGACGGTTACCGTCGGCGACGCCGAGCACGCGGTGGCGATTCGGCCGGTGCAACGCCCCGCCATGCGCGAGCTGCACGCACGCATCGCGTTGCCCGAGTATCTCAACTATCCGGTGCAAAACGAGATTGTGCAGGCCGGCTACC
>CAJXAU010000243.1 GCA_913050205.1 uncultured Verrucomicrobiota bacterium | reverse complement strand
AAGGAGTTTAGCCAAGCGGATCGCGAGTGGTGGGCGTTTCAGCCGGTGGTGAAGCCAGCCGTCCCGTCAGCCGGACAGGGCTGGGCGATCAATGAGATTGACCACTTCGTTGCGCGCAAATTGCAGGTGCAAAACCTTTCCCCGGCCGGCTCGGCGGCTCGGCGGACACTGATTCGCCGGTTGAGTTTCGACCTGACCGGGCTACCGCCCACGCCGGGGCAGGTTTCGGAGTTTTTGTCGGATCGTGCGCCGGACGCCTACGAGAAACTGGTCGATCGGTTGCTCGACAGTCCGCGATACGGGGAGCGTCTGGCGACGTTTTGGCTGGATCTTGTGCGGTACGCAGACTCCGACGGTTACCGCGCGGATCACTACCGAGCGGAGGCATGGCGGTATCGCGACTACGTCATCCGCTCATTCAATACGGACAAACCCTATGACCAGTTCATCCGGGAACAGTTGGCGGGGGACGAGATCGACCCCAGCAACCGCGATGCGCTCGTTGCGACGATGTATTTTCGCCACGGCATCTACGAGCACAACCAGCGCGACGTCGAGACCCAGTGGGCGGAGATGCTGGCTGATGTTACCAACGTAACCGGCGATGCGTTACTCGGGCTTGGCCTGCAGTGTGCGCGTTGTCATGACCATAAATTCGACCCCATCACGCAGCGCGACTACTACCGCCTTCAGGCTTTCTTTACTCCGCTGCTTCAACGCGCCTCCATGCCGATTGGTACGCTGGAGCAACGGACTGTATTCCATGAAAAACAGGTTGCGTGGGCCGAGGCAACCGAGGCGATTCGCGAACGCCTTCACACCATCGAACAACCGGCGTTGCTGAAGCAGACCACCGGCGAGGGGTTCGACAAGTTTATCGACAAAATCAAAACGATGATCCGCAAGCGGCCGGAGGAACGCACCGCGTATGAGCGTCAGATTGCGGAGCTTTCCGAGCGACAGTTTGGCGTGGAACCGGCCAAGCTGGAGCAACGGTTGGCGGGCGAGACCAAGGCGGAGTGGAAGCGGTTGCGCGATGAGCTGAAGCAGTTCGATGCGCTCAAGCCAACGCCTCTCGCGCAGGTGAAGTTTGTGGCGAGCGATGCCGGGCCGGTAGCCCCGGCGACGTTCATCCCGAAGACCGGCGTTACGGTCGAGCCCGGTTTCCCAAGTGTATTGGGCGAGGCATCGGCGAAGATCACGCCCCCTCCGGCTGTGCTGCAATCGACCGGCCGCCGGACGGCGTTGGCCAACTGGATCACTAGGCCGGATCATCCGCTGACCGCACGCGTGTTGGTGAACCGGCTGTGGCAGCAGCACTTTGGCCGGGGATTGGCGGCGAATACGAGTGACTTTGGAAAACTGGGCGAACGCCCAACGCATCCGGAGTTGCTCGACTGGCTGGCGGCTCGATTCGTGGAGGACGGCTGGAGCCTCAAGAAAATCCAGCGCAGGATGGTCACCAGTGCAACGTATCGGCAACGAGCGGTGAATCCCACCGCCATCGGGATGGATCCCGCAAACGTTTGGCTGGCGCGAATGCCAATCCGGCGCCTGAGCGCGGAGCAGGTTCGCGACGCGCTGCTGGCGGTCTCGGGTGAATTGGATTTCAAGGCGGGCGGGACCGGGGAAGTGGCTGATAAATCGACTCGCCGCTCGGTTTATCGCCGGGTGTTGCGGAACAGCCCGGACGAGGTGCTCCACGCATTCGATGTGCCGGATCACATCTCCCACATGCCGCAACGCAGCGTGACCACCACGCCAACCCAGTCGCTTTTGCTGCTGAACAGCGGGTGGATCCGGGCGCGAGCGTTCGCTCTGGCCAAGCGCTTGGCCAAGCGGCACCCCGGCGAAGTCGGCGTGCAACTGCAGGCGGCGCACGAGCTGGCTCTTGGTCAGGCGATCTCCGCTCCTGACCGGGCGGACGCGCGGGCGTTTATCGAGCAAAACAGCGACGGCAGCGCGGCTGCAGATCAGGCCGCGCTGGCGGAGTATTGCCACGTGTTGCTCAACGCTAACGGATTCCTTTACGTGGACTGACGATGAACGCCGATGCACATGATTTGGGTGGACCGCTTTCCCGGCGCGATTGGCTGCTCCGTGGCGGGGCCGGTTTTGGTGCGGTGGCGTTGAGTGGTTTGCTGGCCAAGGACAATGCGCTTGGCCAAGCGAAGGAGCCTTCCTTCCTGAGACCGCACTTCGCGCCGAGGGCCAAGCGCGTGATATTTTTGTTCATGGAGGGTGGCCCAAGCCACATGGATTTGTTTGATCCGAAGCCGCTGTTGAACAAGCTCGCCGGTCAGCGGTTGCCGGAAAGTTTCAAGCGGCCGATCACGGCGATGGGAGAGGCGGAGTCGCCGCTATTGGCGTGCCAGCGGAAGTGGCGTCAACACGGGCAGGCCGGCACGTGGGTGAGCGATTGGCTGCCGCACACGGCGGGGTGCGTCGATGACATCGCGGTGATTCGTTCCTGCTGGACGAATGGGATCAACCACTCCGGTGGTGTTTGCCAGATGAACACCGGGCAACCGCTCGCGGGTCGACCAAGCCTCGGCGCATGGGTGAATTACGGGCTGGGTACCGAGAATGAAAATCTCCCGGCATTCGTCGTGATGACTGATACCAAGGCAACCCCGACCAACGGGCCACGCAACTGGAGCGCCGGATTCATGCCGGCGGCGTATCAGGGGATGCACATCCATCCCGGAGCGGAGCCGTTCCGTCACCTGAATTTGCCGAAGGGTGTGACGCCGGGGATGCACCGTCGGAAGTTGGAGATTTTGCAGCGGCTCAATCGGGGGCATCAGGCGTCGCGCAGCCACCAGAGCGAATTGGAGGCGCGCATTCGCAGTTACGAGTTGGCCTACCGCATGCAGGCCGAGGCTCCGGAGCTCGTCGACTTGAGCCGCGAAACCGAGGCGACCAAGCAGCTTTATGGCTTTGGCAACAAAGACACGGAGCCGTTCGGCCGGTGTTGTCTGTTGGCCCGGCGGATGGTTGAGCGCGGCGTGCGGTTCGTGCAGATTTACCACGGGGCCGGCAGTAAGTGGGATTCGCACTCGAAGATGGAGGCGAATCATTCTCGCCAATGCCGTCAGAGCGACCTGCCCACGGCGGGGCTGTTGAAGGATCTGAAATCACGCGGTCTGCTGGATGACACGCTGGTCATCTGGGGAGGCGAATTTGGCCGTACCCCGATGAGTGAAAAGGGCGATGGCCGGGACCATAACCCAACCGGTTTCACCATGTGGATGGCCGGTGGCGGGGTGCGGGGAGGCCAGACAATTGGTGCCACAGATGAGCTGGGATTGTGGGCCACGGAGGATCGGTTGCACGTCCACGACCTGCACGCGACGGTTCTGCACCTCCTTGGGATTCACAATCTTGACCTGATTTACCACTACAAGGGACGGCCGGAAAACCCGACAATCAACGAGGGAACCGCCTTTACAAAAATTGCAAAAGGGTAACTTTACCGCTTGCCAAGGAGTGAGCGCGGCTTCACCTTGCCGCTTTCGGGGCCTTCCCACTTTGGAAGCGGCCGAGAGAGACAGGACCTATCATGGGAAATAAATTATTTGTTGGTGGCCTCAAATGGGAAGCCACGGAGGACGACCTCCGCGAGTTTTTTGCGGAGGCCGGAGAGATCACGGACGCAGTAGTGCTGCATGACCGGGACACGGGGCGGTCACGCGGATTCGGATTCGTCACCTACGCCACGGATGAGCAGGCCAAGGCGGCGGTGGAGAAATACAACGAGGCAGATTTCATGGGGCGCAAGCTGACGGTGAATGAAGCGCGTCAGCGCGAAGATCGTTCTGGCGGTGGTGGCGGCGGCGGCGGTGGTGGTCGTCGCGACAACTGGTAATTTTCAACCCAAATTGGATTTGGCC
>CAJXAU010000242.1 GCA_913050205.1 uncultured Verrucomicrobiota bacterium | reverse complement strand
TGCACGCCACGATCCTGCACCTGCTTGGCCTCGACCACGAGCGGCTGACCTTTTATCACAACGGCTTCGAGCGACGCCTCACCGACGTCCACGGCCACGTGATTCATGATGTCTTGAGTTAATTGAACTTGGCCAAGCGCTTGGCCAAGGGCTGTGGTTCAGCTGCAGCTTTTCTTGAGGATCGCCCGACCGTATTCGCGGTTCATCCGGGTGATGAAGTCGAGGGAGATTTCCTTCGGGCAAACGGCTTCGCATGAGCCGGTGACGGTGCAGTTGCCAAAGCCTTCATCGTCCATCTGCTGAACCATGGCGAGGGCGCGGCGTTCGCGCTCCGGTTGGCCCTGTGGCATGAGGCTGAGGTGCGACACCTTGGCCGAGACGAAGAGCATCGCGCTGGCGTTTTTGCAGGCGGCCACGCAGGCACCGCAGCCGATGCATTGCGCGGCATCCATCGCAAGGTCAGAATCCTCCTTAGGCACCGGCGTGGCGTTCGCGTCTGGTACGCTGCCGGTGCGCACACTGATGAAGCCGCCCGCTTGCTGGATGCGGTCGAACGATGAGCGGTCGACGATCAGGTCGCGGTGCACGGGGAAGGCGGTGGCGCGCCATGGCTCGATGGTGATGGTGTCGCCGTCACTGAAGTGTCGCATATGCAACTGGCAGGCGGTGGTGCCCTGTTGCCCGCCGTGTGCCACGCCATTGATGACCATGGAGCAGGTGCCGCAAATGCCCTCGCGGCAGTCGGAGTCGAACGCGATCGGTTCGCCGCCGTCCGCGATGATGCCTTCGTTGACCACGTCGAGCATCTCGAGGAAGGACATGTCCGGGCTGATGTCGGGAGCGTTGTAGGTCTCGAAGCGGCCTGCGTCCTCGGCGTCGTCCTGACGCCAAACCCGAAGTGTTAAAGTCATCGTTTCCCCGCTCATTTGTAGCTCCTTTGAGTCATTTTAACCTCCTCATAGGCAAGGGTTTCCTTGTGGAGTTTGGGTGTCTTGTTTTCGCCCTGATATTCCCAGGCGCCAACGAATGAAAACTTGGCGTCATTGCGCTTGGCCTCGCCCTCGGGTGTCTGGTGTTCCTCACGGAAATGGCCGCCGCAGGATTCCTCGCGTTGCAGTGCATCGCGGCACATCAATTCTCCAAACTCGAGAAAGTCGGCCACACGCCCGGCGTGCTCGAGGCTCTGATTTAGCGACGCGTTTTCGCCAGGAACAGACAGGTTTTGCCAAAACTCCTTGCGAAGTTTTGGGATTATTTGGATTGCTTCCTCTAAACCTTTTTTGTTTCGGGACATTCCGCAATTGTCCCAAATAATCTTCCCCAACTCGCGATGGAACGAAGTTGGCGTACGTTCACCATTGATTGATAGCAAGTTGTTAATGCGAGTTTCGACTTCTTGCTGAACAGCAGAAAACGCCGGATCATCTTGATTTGGTCGGTCATCGATGCCGACATTGGCTAGGTACTGACCAATTGTGTAAGGCAAGACAAAGTAACCGTCCGCCAAGCCCTGCATGAGGGCACTGGCACCTAGGCGGTTTGCACCATGATCGGAAAAATTCGCTTCTCCGATTGCAAACAAACCTGGGAGATTACTCATCAAATTGTAGTCCACCCAAAGGCCGCCCATAGTGTAGTGCACGGCCGGGTAGATGGTCATCGGGTTTTTATAGGCATTGCTACCTGTGATCTTTTCGTACATATCGAAAAGATTGCCATACCTTTCGCGAACAGTGTTCTCGCCCATGCGCTTAATGGCATCAGCAAAGTCCAGATATACGCCTAAACCAGAGGGAACTACGCCGCGGCCCTCGTCACATACCTCCTTCGCGTTGCGCGAAGCGACATCGCGCGGTACGAGGTTGCCAAAGCTAGGGTACTTTCGCTCTAGAAAGTAGTCTCGGTCCTTATCGGCAATATCCTTAGGATTGAGTTCTCCGCTGCGGATTTTAGCGGCTATTTTCTTATCTTTTGGAACCCACACTCGGCCATCATTTCGGAGCGATTCGCTCATCAAAGTGAGTTTACTTTGGTGTTCCCCACTCACTGGAATACAGGTCGGATGAATTTGAGTGAAGCAAGGGTTGGCGAACGCTGCACCGCGCTTGTAGGCCCGGTAGGCTGCGGTGACATTGCAGCCCATCGCGTTAGTCGATAGGAAAAATACGTTTCCATAACCGCCTGTAGCTAGTACGACGGCGTGCGCCGAATGGTTGCTGATTTTGCCGGTGACCATATCGCGAACCACGATGCCCTTTGCGTGTCCTTCGACGAGGACGACGTCGAGCATCTCGGTTCGTGGATACATCTTTACCTTGCCAAGGCCGATCTGCCGGTTGAGCGAGGAATAGGCGCCAAGCAGCAGTTGCTGGCCGGTCTGCCCGCGCGCATAAAAGGTGCGGCTCACCTGTGCGCCGCCGAACGAGCGGTTGGCCAGCAGGCCGCCGTATTCACGGGCGAACGGCACTCCTTGAGCAGCGCATTGGTCGATGATGTCGACGCTGACCTGCGCGAGCCGGTACACATTGGCCTCACGCGAGCGGTAGTCGCCGCCCTTTACGGTGTCATAAAAAAGCCGATAAACGGAGTCGCCGTCGTTCTGGTAATTTTTAGCGGCGTTGATTCCGCCTTGAGCAGCGATGGAGTGGGCGCGGCGTGGGCTGTCCTGATAGCAGAAACATTTTACGTTGTAGCCCAACTCGGCCAGCGTGGCCGCCGCAGAGGCACCTGCCAGGCCGCTGCCGACGACGATCACTTCGTACTTCCGCTTGTTCGCCGGATTGACGAGTTTGAGGTTGAAGCGATGCTTGTCCCACTTCTCGTCCATCGCGCCGGCCGGAATGCCGGAGTCGAGCTTGAACGGGACTTTTTTCTGGGAAACCTTTTTAGCCGCACGCGGCGCGGTTTTCCGCGTCGTTGTTTTTTTTGCGGCCTTGGCCTTTGCTGCGGTTGTTTTCTTCTTGGCGGCCATATTATTTCACGAATCCAAACAGGACACCCAGCGGCACCGACACGTATCCGATGAACAACAGCCAAGCGGCCGTGCAGGCGAACCGGTTGATCAATTTCTCTGAGGCCCGGGTCTTGATTCCGAGCGACTGGAACATCGCACTCAACCCGTGGCTCAGGTGGACACAAAGCAGCCCTACCGCTACGACGTAAAAAACGGACACCCACCAGACGCCGAAACCGGTTTTCACCATCCGGTAGACGTCCACCGCGTTTTTGCCCTCCTCGCCTTTGCCCTCCGGCAGGGGAGTTTCGAACGCCACCTGATTTTCCCCGGCGTCCTCCTCGTGAACGTAGAACTCCTCGAAGTCTGCCTCGACGCCGTTGATCTGCGGCACCTTCCACGTGTAGTGTGCGAGGTGGTAAAAAGCGAATGCCGCGATGATTAGGCCGCTGTAAATCATCGTGCGCGAGGCGTAGCGGGAAACGATCTGGTTTTTGCGGTGCACATCAACCGGTTCCACCGCGCCCTCGTAGCGTACCTGTCGCGCCTTTTTGTTTTCGGAGGACAACTTGACGGCGGCCCAGATGTGAATCGCCGCCATCACCAGCAGCCCAATTCGCGCCACCCAGAGCAGAGGCCCTAGGCTGTGCAGCTTGGCAGCGTACTCGTTGATCGCTGCCGGCCCGGCGAAGATCGTCAGGTTGCCGAGCATGTGCACCACAACAAATCCGAACAACCCGGAGCCTGTGAGGGCCATGAGGTACTTTCGGCCAAGCGATGTATTGAAGATGTTGTGAGCCAGTGACATGAGGCGCAAAAAAGCTCAGGCAAATTAACTATAACAATATTACTCGTCGAGGCGAAATGTTGCGCTTGGGCAAATAGCAACGGAGCGTTACTTTTGGCCAAGCGCATGAATCGTTCCGTTCTCATCGTCCTCAGTTTGGCT
>CAJXAU010000241.1 GCA_913050205.1 uncultured Verrucomicrobiota bacterium | reverse complement strand
TCGATGCATGAGATTGGCACGGAGATTTTTTTGCCACCCACCACGCCGCCGCTTGGCCATCGCATCGCCGCCGCCACTCGGATTCCACCCTCCCAGACATCAAGCTTGTTGCCTCGCAGCGGCAGGTTGTTTCCCGGCAGTCCACCCACACCGCCGTTGTCACTGAAAAACAGGACGATCGTATTTGCCGCCTCACCACTCGCATCGATCGACTTGAGGATTTGCCCGATGCCATCGTCCATGCAGGAAACCATCGCGGCCACTGTTTGGCGAAGCGTTTTGTTTCTGCCCTTCGCATCCGGGGATGCCAGGTGCGCAAACCTCTTCAAATACTTTTCCGGTGCCTGAAACGGTGAGTGTGGCGCGTTGAACGGCACGTAACAAAAATACGGTGCCTTACCCTTGGCATGCCGGGATATGAACCGGCTGGCCGCCCCGGCAATCAGGTCTGTGGCGTAGCCAGTTTCCGGGTTGGTTTTCCCGTTGAGATGCCAGTCGCGTTCCCCCTCGCGTGTGAGGTCGAAATAGTCAATTGCCCCGTTGAAATGGCCGTGAAAATGTGTGAATCCTTGATTATTGGGGTGCCATTTGGGGTCGTTGTGGCCGAGGTGCCATTTGCCAAAAATACCCCGTTGCGCGTAGCCCAGCTTGCCCAGCGCCTCTGGCAACGTCAGTTCCGCCGGGTCCAGACCGAAGTGCCGCCAGGGCGGGATCACCGCACGCGCCATCCCAAACCGGATCGGGTATCGTCCGGTCATCAATCCGGCCCGGGTCGGGCTGCACATCGGGAACACGTAAAACTGATCCAGCTCCACCCCCTCCCGAGCGATGCGGTCGATGTTTGGTGTGGGGATGCGATCCGAGTGAAACCCGACGTCGGCCCATCCAAGGTCGTCGGCAACAATAATGACGACGTTTGGCTTGGCCTTGGCTTCAACTGCATCCACCCGCTTGGCCAAGCCAAGCACAGCGACCAGCAACAATGCGGGACAAAAAAATCTGCAACTCATGAATCGATGATGAACCGCAGCGAACATCTGCCAGCCCCACTTCAAAAGCAAGCAACCACCCCGCTTGGCCAAGCGCTGGGTTGATTACATTTCGATGAACTGTGGTTTTAGTTCGTCGGACTCGATGGTGAGCCGCACCAGGCTTGGGGGGTGCTGCCCACGAGGGCGTGTGACGGAGCCGGGGTTGAGGAACAGGATGCCGTTCACGGTTTCGCAAAACGGCTTGTGCGTATGCCCGAAGACGACGACGTCCGGCTGCACGCGGTTGAGCCGTTCGCGCAGCGGTGCCTCAAGGCGGTACGGCTCGACGATGTGTTGCACGAAAAACTTTTTGCCGCCAAGCGTGGTTACAGCCGTCTCGTTAATCGGCAGGTCGCCGTCGGTGTTACCCAGCACGACTGTCGTGGGTGCAATCGCTTCCAACTCGGATATGATTTGATACGGACCAATATCGCCGGCGTGAATGATCGCGTCCACCCCAGCCAGCGCCTCCGCGATCCCCGGTGACCAGTCGCTGTGGTTGTCTGATAGGATGCCTATCGTCGTCATGCTGGTTCCGGTGATGGGTCGCCGGGTTCCGTCTCGTCTTCCTCAGTGTCTTCGACCTCCGGTTCCGTCTCGGTCGCATCCATTGCCTCACTGAGTTTCATCGCGCCGGCAAAAAGGCCGGTGAACAACCCGGTGCCCAGCAAAGTCTTGAGGCCGAACACCCATGTAGGCGGAAAGCCGGGAAGCCCGATGGTCAGCGCCTGCACCCAGCCGGCGATCGTCTTGGCGTAGGCCGGATTGGCCATCCACGAGACGGTGTTGCTGACGAGGTAAAACAGCAACGCCCCAACGAGTGTGCCGAGAAATACTCGACCGTAGCTGCGTCTCTTGGCCAGCCACTTGGCCAACACGACGAACAGAGCGTAGATCATCCAGTTTGACACCAGACGCGGATCGAGCACTGTCGCGTCGTAGTGGAACAGGTTGAGCAGAACGTCGGTGACGATGATGGTGGCCAGAGGCAGCACCCAGCCCATCCAGCCCGGCAGCCAAAACGCCGCGCAAAACAGCAGCGCGTGGGCGGCACTGAAGTTTTGCGGGAGCATGCCGGGCCAGCGACTCATGGCGAAGATGAGCATCAGCAGCAGGGGCAGCCAGATTTTGCGCGGCACGCGGTGACGTTAGCCAAGCGCTTGGCCAAGCGCAAACAGCCACTTGCCGCGCTTGGTCGATAACGCTAGTTTAACGCCTGTCATGAGTGTAAATGCACCCCCGGTAATTCCTTCACAGCCTGTGCCACCACAGCCGCCAGTTCAACCGAGAAAAAGTCGGGGCTGGATGTGGTTCTCCTTTTTTTTGCTGTTCTGCATGCTGTGTGGCGGAGGATTTTTTATGCTTCTGGGCATGGTGGGTATCGGTTCCATGGACTTGGAGAATAGCGCAAGTCATACCAGGCAAACCGTTCGCGATCACGACAGCAATCAGAACATCGCACTGATCGACTTGAACGGCATGATCGCCAGTTTTGCCGTGGATGCAAACGGCCACAATCAGGTGCAGTCCCTCAAGCGACAGTTCCGGTGGGCCAATGAAGATGATGACGTGAAGGCGATTCTCTTTCGTATCAACTCGCCCGGAGGCGAGGTGCTGGCCTCGGACGAGATTGCTGACATCGTGCGAGAGAGTAAAAAACCAGTCGTCTCCGTGATGGGTGCTGTGGCGGCGTCCGGCGGTTACTACGTAGCAGCACCGAGCGACTGGATCATCGCACACGAACTGACCATCACCGGCAGCATCGGCGTGATTATGTCCGGCTATAGCGTCCGCAATCTGATGGACAAGGCCGGCGTGCAGCCGATTGTCTTCAAGAGCGGCAAAAACAAGGACATGCTCAGCATGAACAAACGCGAGGAGGACATCACCGCCGAGGAGCGCAAAATCGTGCAGGACATGATAGGCGAGACGTTTGGCCGATTCAAAAAAGTCGTTCGCGAGGGGCGCAATCTGGACAATCGCGACGGCGAGGACGGCGGTACGCTTGTGGAGGACTGGGAATCGTTTGCGGACGGCCGCATTCTCTCCGGGAACACCGCATTCGAGCAGGGTTTCGTGGATGAACTGGGTGACCTCGACGACGGCATCGCTCGGGCGCTCAAGGTTGCCGGCATAGGTAGTGCAAATGTCATCCGCTACCGCCAGCCAATGAACTTCTCGATGATGTTCCCGTTCCTCGGCAAAAGTGAGCCGCAGCAGATCAAGATCGACTGGGGTGTGGAATTGCCAAAGCTCAAGGCCGGCCGTCTTTATTTTCTCTCACCCACACTGCTTTATTGACCGGTCAGGTACCTGACCGAGCGGGGATCAGTAAAGCAAAAGCCGGCCAAGTGGCCGGCTTCTGTTTTTGGTTTTTGGGTTAACGGGTTGCTACAAATTATTTCTTCCGATTGTTCTGCCTGTTACGGCGCGGATTGGGCCGGGGGTTTTCCGGATCCTGCTCCGGCACCTTGTAGTGTGCGCGCAGCCGCTTCAACTCTTTTTCCAATTTTGACTGGATGCCGGCATACTCGCTGCGGCCGTAAATGCTCTGCAACTCGTTCGGATCAGCCGTGAGATCGAACATTTCCCAATCCTTGTTTTGGTAAAAATGGATCAGTTTGTAGTTGCCGTCCGTGACGCCGTAGTGACGGGCCACACTGTGCGCACCGGGGAATTCGTAGTAGTGATAATAAAACGTTTCGCGCCAGTCCGCCGGGGTGCTGCCCTTGAGAAGCGGGAGCAGGCTGCGACCCTGCATGTCGCCCGGGATTTTCGCCCCGGCGATGTCGAGGAACGTCTCAGCAAAGTCGAGGTTCGACACGATGTCATTGTTAATTGAGCCCGGCTCGATCACGCCCGGCCAACGCACGACGAACGGCATGACGAG
>CAJXAU010000240.1 GCA_913050205.1 uncultured Verrucomicrobiota bacterium | reverse complement strand
CGGGTGTTGATGTGCGTGCCCTGATAGATGCCCGGCAGAAAACCGGACTGCCAGTTTTGCGATTCCTGAATCGGGTACCCCGGGCACATCGAAATAAAGCCGGGCAGGTTTTGATTCTCGCTGCCCAACCCATAAGTCACCCACGACCCCACGCTGGGCCGGATCAATCTCGCCTCGCCGCAGTTCATCAACATCAACGACGGCTCGTGATTGGGGATGTCCGCGTGCATCGAGCGGATCACCGCGATGTCGTCGATGCACTTGGCCGTGTGTGGAAAAATCTCGCTAACCGGGATGCCACTCTGCCCGTGGCGCTTGAACTGGTACGGACTCGGAAAAGCCGCTCCGGTCTTCCGCTCGGTGCGGAGATTCTTCATCGGCAACAGCTTGCCGGCGTATTTCTCCAACGCCGGCTTGGGGTCAAACGTATCGACGTGCGACGGGCCGCCGTTGAGAAAAATATGAATCACCCGCTTGGCCTTGGGCCGAAAATGCGCCCCCTTCACGGCGAGCGAAGACGAAGGTAAAGCGTTGGCCATCTCCGGCAGCATCGAGCCAAGCGCCAACCCGCCCATGCCGATCCCGGCTCGCGAGAGAAACTCCCGCCGGGTCAGGAAATGGTCACTCAATCGCTGTCGGTGATGCTGCATCGTCTCGCGAAAACTACCCCTCCGCTTGGCCAAGCGCTACCCCAAAATACGATTACGACCACTGCACCGTTGCCAGTCGGAGTGGTCAATGGTTCAATCCCCGCGATGTTTAACGTGAGCCGATTCTCCCGACTTTTCCTGACACTCGCAGCCGTTGCGACCGGTGCCCTTGGCCAAGGGCAGGCGGAACAAAAACTGCCCAACATCCTCTGGATCACCAGCGAGGACAACGGCGCGCATCTTGGCTGCTACGGCGACAAATACGCCACCTCGCCCAACATCGACCGCTTGGCCAAGCGCAGCCTGCGCTACACCAATGCCAGCTCGACCGCCCCGGTCTGTGCGCCGTCACGCACGACGATCATCTCCGGCATTTACCCTCCCGCGACCGGCGCCGAGCACATGCGCAGCATGACCCGCCTGCCGAAGGGCTTCAAAATGTACCCGGCCTACCTGCGCGAACTGGGCTACTACTGCACCAACAACTCGAAGGAGGATTACAATCTGCGGAAGGAGGGCGAGGTTTGGCACGCCAGCAGCCGCGATGCCCACTGGAGTAACCGCCCGAAAGGCAAACCGTTCTTCGCCGTTTTCAACCACACGATCAGTCACGAAAGCCAGATTCGGAACAGGATCGCCCCGGAAAACCAGATCCATGACCCGGCCAAGGTTCGCATCCCGGCCTATCACCCGGACACACCCGAGGTGCGCAAGGACTGGGCGCAGTATTACGACCGTATCACCATGATGGACAAGCTGGTCGGCAAGACGCTCAAGGAAGTCAGCGATGCCGGGCTCGCCGAAGACACGATCGTGTTCTACTACGGCGACCACGGTTCCGGCATGCCGCGCAACAAGCGTTGGCCTTACTTTTCCGGACTGAACGTGCCGCTCATCGTACATGTACCGGAGAAGTACAAGCACCTCGCGCCGACCGGCTACAAGGCAGGCGGCGTCAGCGATCAACTGGTCGGGTTCATCGACTTCGCCCCGACGGTGCTGAGTATCGCCGGCATGAAGCCGCCGGCACACATGCAGGGACAAGCTTTCATGGGCAAACACGCCGTACCTGCACAAAAGTACAGCTACGGCTTCCGCGGGCGCATGGACGAGCGTTACGACATGGTGCGCACGGTGTTCGACGGGCGCTACGTTTACATCCGCAACTACATGCCGCACAAAATCTACGGCCAGTTTATCTCGTATATGTTCAAGACTCCCACCACGCGCGTCTGGCATGACATGTACCACGCCGGCAAACTCAACGAAGCGCAGTCCAAGTTTTGGCAGACCAAGCCGGCGGAGGAATTGTATGACCTGAAAAACGACCGCGACGAGGTGAATAACCTCGCGAAATCGAAGGAACACCGCGACGTCCTGCGACGTCTGCGCCGGGCGCATGTCAATTGGGTGAAGGACGTGCGTGACATCGGCTTCCTGCCCGAGGCTGAAATTCACACACGCGCCAAAAACGATTCGCCTTACGAAATGGGGCACGACACCAACCGCTACGACCTCGACGCCGTCCACTCGGCCGCCGACACCGCAACCCGTCTCGGCAAAAAGAACACGCAGAAGTTGGCGCAGCTTATCAAAAGCGACAACAGCGCCGTGCGTTACTGGGCCGCAATGGGCTACCTGATTCGCGGTAAAAACGGGATTCGGAACGGGCGCGAGGCATTGACTGCCGCGCTGGCGGACAAGTCGCCCAGCGTGCAGATCATCGCCGCCGAGGCCCTTGGCCGTTACGGCAACAAAAAGGAAGCCAAGCGCTCCGCCGACTTGCTGATGAAATACGCCAACGCCGTGGACAACGGCATCTCCCTCTCGATGCTCTCGCTCAATGCACTGGATTATCTTGACGAAAAGGCGGCCCACCACAAGGACGCCATCGCCAAACTACCCAAGCGCGACCCGAACGCCGACCCACGCACGCGCAACTACGCCGGCAACCTCATCGGGAAAATCACCAGCGACCTGAACAAGTAGCGCTTGGCCAAGCGGCACATCATGCCGTACACCGCACAGGTCATCACCGGCGAAACGCCCCTCGAGGCGATTAAGGCCGAGTGGCGTGACTTGTTCAACCAAGCCGAATCACCCAACCCATTCCTCTCCACAGAATGGGTGTTCACATGGCTCAGGCACGCCGGGCCGCAGGTTTTCCCGGTCACTCTCATCATCCGCGATGAGAATGAAAAACTCGTTGCCGTTTGGCCGTTTTTCGAATACCCGGCAATCGGAGGGAGGGGCCTCTGGGCCGGGCTGGCCGATCGGGGCTACAATCTCAATCCGCTGTTCATCCGGAACGACCCCGGGTTGATCCAGGCGACACTTCAAAACCTGGAACAGCTCCTCACGAAATATCGATTCGTTTGGGTACCGCTTTTCACCGACTCGTTTGTAACCGACCATCTTCGGCCCGCGCTTGCAGCGTTCCCAAACCTCGCTCTCATCCAAAAAAGGATTCCCGCCCCGTATATTGACCTCTCGCAGCAAAAGGATTTTGAGAGCTATCTCGAGAATACACTTGGCACCAAGACTCGCAAATCACTCCGTTACGATGCGAAGCAACTCGAAAAAATGGGCACCGTGGAATATGCCGTCTACCGGACGGAGGATGAGTATCACCGGATCGAAACCGAGATGCGGACCATCGAGAAAGTCAGTTGGAAATCCCGTGAGAAAAAAGCTCTGCTAAGCGACCGGAGAACCGAGGCGTTTTTCCACGAGCTCCTGCCCCGGCTCATGGCAGACGGACAGGTCGAGATTTCGGCGCTGCGCCTTAACGAGATGGCCATCGCGTTCGAGATCGCTATCCGGCACGGGAGTTACTACGGCTTTTTCCATATCGCCTACCTGCCGGATTACCAGAAACACTCCCCCGGCAAACAATTGATGCTGTTCAACATCGAGCGTGCCATGAACGAGGGCTGCACCGAGTTCGATTTCATGCAGGGCGAATATGGTTTCAAACTGAAGTTCCGCACCGGCAACCGACACATGATGAACGCGTTCATGTGCCAACGCAGTTTTGCCGGCCGACTAAATTACGGCCTCGCCCGGCTCACCGGTTTCTTTCGCAGCCGCCGACGTTAACGGCTTGCCTCCCGTATCGCCGCTGCGTTTGCCACAACTTTTTGGAACGCTGCGATGTATTGGTCGAGCAACGGCCGATCGGCGTTGGGAAAAGAGGGCAGCTTCAACATCAGGCTGTTGCCGTGCTGTGTCCGCGGCAGGTCTTCCGGCGAATACTCCCGCGCTGACACTCC
>CAJXAU010000239.1 GCA_913050205.1 uncultured Verrucomicrobiota bacterium | reverse complement strand
GCGATGTTCATCGTGGGCATCACCGGCATGAACCCGGACGGCAACACACTCAAGCTGGTGATGGTCGGCCTGCTTGTGCTGGTCCTCGTCTACACGGTCATCGGCGGCATGATTTCGGTGATAATCACCGACTATATCCAGTTCGTGATCCTGTCGATCGGTATCCTCGCAGCCGGCTGGCTTGCAATTTTTGGTGAAAACGGGGTCGGCTGGAATAACCTGTTTGATACCGTGCAAATTCAATTCGAGAAAGACTCGGGCTTCAACCCTCTCTCCGAAGACAGTGCGTTCGGGGTGGAGTACGTTGTCTGGATGGGATTTCTCGGCATTGTCAATTGCGCCCTATGGCCAACCGCCGTCGCGAGGGCGCTCGCGATGGAGAGCACTGCCGCGGTTCGGAAGCAGTTCACCTGGGCATCCGTGTCGTTCGCCATCCGGATGATCATCCCGAACCTGCTTGGAATTTGCGCGTTTGTTTTTGTGGTCACCAAGGCGCCGGATCTGAACGAAATTTTCAGCCCAACCGATCCGGACAACGCCCAACTGGACAACATCTACGCCATGCCGGTTTTCCTCGGGCGCATACTTCCAGCCGGGTTGATTGGCCTGCTGACTGCCGCGATGATCGCTGCATTCATGTCCACGCACGACGGCTACCTGCTCTGCTGGAGTACGGTGATCACGCAGGACATTATCGCGCCACTGTTCAAGGGGCGCCTCGACAACCCGACCCGTGTTCGAATCACCCGCATCCTGATCGTCCTCATTGGGCTGTACATCCTTTACTGGGGCCTCGTCTATACGGGAGAGGATGATATCTGGGACTACATGGCGGTGACGGGGGCAATTTACTTTACCGGCGCATTCTCCCTTTTGGTTGGAGGGTTGTACTGGCAACGAGCCAGCTCGAAGGGCGCGGTACTTGGCCTTCTCGCCGGTTGCACCGCCGTGTTGGGCTTGGATCGAGTCCAGCAGGAGATCTACCCGTACACTCCCGGTTATATCGAGGCGCGGCCAATCACAGATGTCTACGAAGGGAGCAACAACAGCACAGTCATCGAGTTCGATGCGTTCGAGGAATTGCCCAGCTCGGATGATGATTCCTTCCTCCAGTACATCGATCCCCTCGCCGTGTTCAAGGCTGAGCCATGGAAATCCAACCAGCTCAAAAATTGGAAGGCCGCAGTTCGGCGATCGAACGGCGAACTGCATCGCGTGAAAATTGAGAGAAGCTATGACGACCGGATACGCACAAAGGAGTTGTCGAAGTTCGACCTTCAACCGGAGGACACGATTGCGTTTTACAATTTCACCAGCGAGCGGGTCGGGCTGTTTACCATCACGTTTTCGATGCTGATGTTCATCCTCGGCTCACTCCTGTTCCCGGACCGAAAACCGACGGAGGCAACCGATGAGTGACGAACCGACCCAACCCACGCCGCCTCAACCGGAGGAAAAGCCAAGTGAGCCAGCTCCAGTTGCACCTCCGGTCTTACCGGCCTCCACCAGCGCACCGCCGGTGATCCCGCCCCGGAAATCGCCGATCCCGAAGAAGCCCACCCCCTCGTGGGTGTTCCCTCTGCTGCGTTGCATCCTCGCATTTGGAATCGTCGGGCTGGGCTGCTTGGCGCTGGTGATCCCCGGCTACATTTTGTCGGACTGGGACTGGCCGCACGTGTGGGCGATCATCCTGCTCGTGGCCTGCGGCCTGTTCGCGGTCATGTCATTGATGGTCATCGTTGGAGGTGCGTTCGATATCCGCAAACTACTCCGACGCCTGCGCGAACAGGAGGCCAACGGTGATCCGGATGCCACCGATTAGCCGTTCTTTTGTTTACATCGCGCCACTTCGCGCTAACATTTCCCTCGCCTCACTTGCATGGAACTGACCACGGAAACATTTCGCCCGGAGATCGACAACGCCATGTTATCGTACGACCGCCATGTCGTGTGCGTTTTCAAGACGCCGGACGAGTGCCTCGAGGCAATCGAGCGGCTGATGATCAAGGCGATTAAGGCATATGAAAACCGGGCAGAGGGCATGCGCCACGGGATCGCTCTCGACAAGGAAATCACCATCATGCTCAGCCAGTCGGAGGGCGACCAGCCGCTGTGTGCGATCTACTTCAACCTCCACACCCCGTACAGCCGCGAGGATGGAGGCCGCAACATCGTCAAGCCGACCGCCAAGGCCGAGGCCAACCCGCCCGAGTGACCGGCGTCACCTCAACCGGGCCTCGTCTCCAATCCAAATCTCCCCCTCGACAATATCCGCCACCGTGTACGAGTCCCACGCAGGACCAGACACCCGCACCTGTCCAATCTTCTTGCCCAACCGATAAACACCCAATTGCTGGCCGGGCCGGGGTAGCCGCTTGAAGCCGAAGTCCAACACCACGAAATTCAGCTTTTCATTGGTACGCACCACCTTGCCCTCAGTACGCATCGCCGCCGGGGTGACGATCGTGGCGCCGCCGGGCTTGGCCTCGGGGGGGCTTTCACCGCCTCCCTTGCCCGGCGAGTTACAACCCGCCAAGCCAAGCGCCACCAAGCCTGTCACCCATTTAATCACGCCCGCAGACCATAGCGCTTGGCCAAGCGCGATTCACGAAAAACAGTTCGCTTCGCCTTGGCCAAGCACCCTGCTACAATGGGCTGAGTGGAACGATCATGAGCGACACACCCATTCTTGAAATTTGCATCGACTCGGTGGCCTCGGCCATCGCAGCGGAACAGGGCGGAGCAGCCCGCGTTGAACTTTGCCAAAACCTGTTCGAGGGCGGCACCACCCCCAGCATGGGCACCGTCTATCAGGCCCTCGAGCGGGTGGGAATCAAGGTCAACGTGATCATCCGGCCGCGCGGTGGCGACTTCCTCTACTCGGACGACGAATTCGCCGTGATGCAGCGAGACATCGTCGCCTTCAAGGAGTTGGGTATCAACGGCGTGGTGATCGGCATGCTCAACGCCGACGGCACCATCGACACTGCCCGCAACCGGCAACTGATCGAGTTGGCGCGACCGCTAGAGGTCACATTCCACCGCGCGTTCGACGTCACCGCCGACCCGTTTCGCAGTCTCGACGAACTCGCCCAGCTTGGCGTCGATCGACTGCTGACCTCCGGACAGGAACCATCCGTGCTTGAAGGCGTGGAACTGATTGCTGAGTTGGTTCGCCGCGCCGGCGATGATCTCATCATCATGCCGGGCGCCGGCATCACCCCGAAAAACTTGCCGCGTATCATCCGCGAGACCGGTGCCCGGGAATATCACGTCACAGGCAGTTCGTCGGTCGATAGCAAGATGGAATTCCGAAACGACCGCTGCTTCATGGGCAAAGCGCTGTATCCGCCGGAATTTTCGATGAAAGTGGCCGACGCCGGCAAGATCAGCCACTACGTCCAGTTGCTGAACGGCTGACCCACGACAACTTGGCGAGGCGCTTGGCCAAGCGGTTCACATTTTCGACCGCGCCTTTTCGAGAATCTTACGCTCGCGCTCGGTCAGGCTGTGGATGCCCTGCTTTGATATTTTGTCGAGGATGGGATCGACTTCCTGACTGATAAAATCCTCACCGGATACCTCGTCCGCATCGACCACCTTCGGCTTGCGCCAGTCACCACGCTGCCTTGCCTCCGTGCCCTTGGCTGAATCACCCGAGACGAAACGCACCTTCGGCAGGCCCGGCAAAAACCGCATCAACCCACCGCGCCGCACCAGTGCCGCCACATAAAACGCGCCAAACAACAGGCCACCCAGATGCGTTGCGTGTGCAGTCCCATCGCTTGTGTCAGACCGAATCTCAATCACGATGGAGGAAACTGCGATGGCAAAACTCCCCCAGAATACCCAATTCAGTTTCAATCGAACCGGCAGCACAAAAAACAGGAGCAAAAAAACTTCCCTTTGCGGGTACAGCCGCGACAGCACAC
>CAJXAU010000238.1 GCA_913050205.1 uncultured Verrucomicrobiota bacterium | reverse complement strand
GCGCTTGGCCTTTGGCTTATCGCCGCCGTACCGACCAAACATCCAATAATTACCCGGCCCCACGGTCAGCAGCACCGGGGCATCCCGCAGGTTCGCCGGGCCAAGGTTTACGATCGGATTCCAGTTCTGCCAGACAGCCGATTGCCGAATGGTCAGCGACGACGCAGACCGCTTGCGGTCGAACCGTTTCAACTTTGTCTTGAGTTGTCCGGTCTTGCCCTTGGGCGAGATCGTACCATTCTCGACGGCGATACCCTCCGAGGACGCAATCGCCTTATCCCAGTCGGCCTGGGAATCAACCGTCACAGACTCACCAGTAAGTAGCGCTTGGCCAAGCAGGGTGACTGTCAGAAAAAGAGCAGTTTGTTTCGTGTGCATAATTCTATGATTTTCTTGCCTCCAACGGGTCGCGTTCATTTTTTGGTCTCCAGTTGGTCGGTCAACATTCGTAGCTCCGCGAGAATCTTGGGATGCTTCTCGGCAAGATTGTTGCGTTCACCGAGGTCAGCCTCGAGATCGTAGAGTTCCTCGACCTTGGGACGCTGGTCGTCCACCGCGTAACCATGGAAATGCGCATTGGCCCGGAGGTACTTCCACTTGCCCTTTCGCACGCCGGCCTTGTTAAAGTAAAAATAGTCGCGCCCCGCCTCGCGCTTACCGAGCAGCAATTCGGTCTGGTCAATGCCATCGATGTGACGATCCTTCGGCACCTCGAAGCCACACAGACTCGCGAACGTGGGCATGAAATCGATGGTGGCAAACACCGCATCGTTCACACGCCCGGCCGGCACCTTGCCCGGCCAGCGAGCGATGCATGGCAGCCGATAACCGGCCTCGTACGGCGAGCCCTTGCCGTTACGCAACGGGCCGGCTTCGCCCCAGAAAATGGCACCCGCCGGATGGCCCTTTTTGCGCTTGGTGTACTTGTCCTGATTCCATGGGCCGTTGTCGCTGGTGTAGATAACCAGTGTGTTGTCGGAGAGTTTGAGTTCATCCAAAGTATCGAGCAGGCGGCCGGTTTCGAAATCGAATTCCTCCACCACATCGCCGTACAGGCCGCCCTTTGATTTGCCGCGGAACTTCGGCGAAGCATCGATGATCGTGTGCATCATCGTGTGCGCGAGATAGAGCACAAAGGGCTTCTTTGGGTCGCGCTTGTTTTTCAGGTAATCAATCGACTTGTCCGTGTAGAGCTTGATGAGGCCGCCCATGTCTCGCGTGGATCCGGCCGATTGGTTGTTCTCATGCAGATGCACCACCCCGGCGTCATTCGCACCGAGTGCGCCAAAATAGTAATCAAACCCTTGTGCATTCGGCATACGCGGAATGATCGGTTTGCGATTGGACACATCCCACTTGCCAATGCAGGCGGTCTGGTAACCCGCCTTGGTAATCAGCTCTGCCCAAGTGATTTCATCCGCCGGCATGCCCCAACCGCCACTGCGAATTGGCTGCCGCCCCGTCAACAATGCCGAGCGCGACGGCCCACAGACGGTCTGCGAATAAAACGACGTAAACCGCGTGCCTTCCCTGGCCAATTGATCCAAGCGCGGCGTTTTGTTCTTCGTGTTCCCGTAGCAGGCGAGGTCCGCGTAGCCCTGATCATCGGTGAAGATTATCACGATGTTAGGCTTGGCAGGCGCCGGGTAAGCGACAGCAGAAAAAGCGGCCAACACTAAAGCGGTTATCAATGTGTTTTTCATGATTCTTGCAGTCCGTGAAACCGATTCTACGGGCCATTCCACAATGCAACAAGTTTAGCAGCAGCGACTCGGTAAACCATCTTTCCTCAACGCCGCTTGCGTTTGCCGTGGTTCGTTCGCTCCCTTCCGTCAAAATACTTGTCACGAATCCATTTTGGCTGCCAGATATCCAGCGCGCGCTTGGCATTGTCGTAGCGCGGTTTCTTTGGCTCCGGCCTGTCTGATTTCAGCGGATACGGATCACCGAGACGTTCCCTCCATTGGTTCATCAACTTCAGCATCCTTGAAACCTGCACGGCTTGGGTTGGGTCGCCGGACAAGTCCTTCTTCTCATGCGGATCACTCGCGAGATTGAACAACAACCGGTGGTTGATTCTTGGGTAAATATGTAGCTTCCAAGTACCATCACTGATCGCCCGTTGGTTGTTTTGAAACGGGAGAAAAAGTGACTCCCGAACCCGATCGGTTCCACCATTCATGACAGGTGCAAGATCCTTTGAATCCACCCCTTCGGGAACGGGCACGTTGGCAAAGCCACAGATCGTTGAATACAGATCGTGAACGTAGGTGAACGCATCACTCGCCTGCCCACTTGGGACACCCGGCCCCTGTAGGATCAACGGGCATTGCATACTCTGCTCGTAAACGTTTTGTTTACCAAGCAATCCGTGGCTTCCCATCCCCAGCCCATGATCCGCCGTGTATACGACCAGCGTATTATCAGCATGCGGACTGCCCTCGAGCGCCTTCATAATGCGCCCCACCTGTTCATCCAAATGGGTTACCAAACCGTAATATTCGCAGAGCTGATCGCTGACAACTTCCTTCGTTCGTGGCCATGGTGCAAGACTCTCGTCCCTGCCCGAGGTGGCCTGAGGCGCGTTTTGAAACGGATGCTGGGGCAGAAAATTGGACGGAAGCGGCGGCCGGTTCTCATAGTACATCTCCCGGTACTTCTCCGGCGGGTTTCGCGGATCGTGCGGCGCCATGAACGCCACATAAAGAAAGAACGGCTTGTCCCCCTTGGCCTCCTGAATATATCGGATCGCCTCATCCGCGAATACCGTACTCGAAAAACCACCGGCTGACCGTTCTTCGCTTAACTTGCCATCATTCAGATCCTGCACCCGAAAATCCGCATGATTGGCCATCCCCCCCATGTAGACCGCACGCCCGTTGGCGAACGACCGATCGAGCATGCCCTTGCCGTTGTGCCACTTGCCAATTATGAACGGCTCATACCCGCCACGGGCTTCAAGTAACTTTGGCAGGACTGTCGCATCCCCCCAATTCGAAGCGGGCCGTTTCGCCGGTAAATTCATCCAATGCCGGCCCGTCATCAACATCGCCCGGCTGGCCACGCACACCGCACCGCTGAATGAGCCGGCACAATAATTCCGCCGAAAACTGAATCCCCGGGCCGCCATTCGGTCGAGGTTTGGTGTGCGAATGTGAGGATTGCCGTGGGCACCAATCGTGTCCGCGCGCTGGTCGTCAGCAAAAAGAAAAATGATGTTGGGTGGCTGCTCAGCCAAAGCCACTTGGCCAAGCGCTTGGCCAAGCGCGATGGTGAACCAAACCGAGATAAATCGTGACATGAACGGAGCCACAAAACCTGCACGAATTCGGGACGCAAAACCAGCCATAGATTTACTCAGCCAAGCCGGAGTTGTGCTTGGCCAAGGCGATAGCGCCCAGTATCGCAATGAATCGGCATGTTGGGGAATAATCTCGGATTAATTCGTTTTCTTAATCTGCGAAGCTGGCAGCTCCATAGACACAATCGTTCTGTAGAAAAAACTGGGTGCATTTATCAGGTTCCCTTGCCACAATTCTTCCCCTCATGAGACCCTTATTGCTGTTACTGCTGATGGGCTTTTCTTTTTCAGCCTCAGCCAAGTATCGAACCTATCCGCCCAATATCCTGTGGCTGATCACCGACAACTGCAATCTCGACTTCGGCTGCTTCGGGCGGCAAGGGGTGCATACGCCGCATCTCGATAAACTCGCCACGCAGGGCGTGCGCTACACGCGGGTGTTTGCCACGGCGCCGGTTTGCGCGCCGAGCCGGTCGGCATTCATGACGGGGATGTATCAGACCTCGGTCAACCTCCATCACTTTCCCGATCACCGCGATGACGGCTTTCGTCTGCCGGAAGGCGTGCGGCCGTTGACGCATCGGCTGAAGGATGCCGGTTATCTCACCGGTTCCATCAAGAAAATCGGCAAGCAGGTGGTCGGCTCGGGCA
>CAJXAU010000237.1 GCA_913050205.1 uncultured Verrucomicrobiota bacterium | reverse complement strand
C
Organism: uncultured Verrucomicrobiota bacterium; assembly: GCA_913050205.1. GTDB lineage: Bacteria > Verrucomicrobiota > Verrucomicrobiia > Limisphaerales > UBA1096 > UBA1096. The sequence goes on along the minus strand of CAJXAU010000237.1, from coordinate 3,981 downwards.
AATTCTGGTACGAGACAAACGTGCGCGGGGAGCGTCAATACGTGCTCGTGAACGGTGGCAAGGGCAAGCGGCGCGCCTTTTCCGACAAGGAGAAATTTGACGAGGCGCTGAAGCGGCGCAAGGCGCGGGTGGAGCGCCTGGCCAAGCGGCGCGCGGAGAAAGCCAAGTCAAAGGAGCGCTTGGCCAAGCGTAAGCCGGACACCGGCAAAAGTGGGCCAGTCTCGCCTGACGGCCGCTGGCGGGCGTTCATCAAGGATCACAATTTGTTCGTCCACGACCTGAAGGACGGCGCGGACATTCAGCTCTCCAAAGACGGCTCGGAGGCGGATCGTTACCAGCCGCCCTTCTTTTGGTCGCCGGACTCGAAGCACGTTGGGCTGATGAAACGGCGTGATGTCAAGGTGCGGGAGGTGCACTACGTGGACTCTGCGCCGAAGGATCAGTTGCAGCCCAAGCACTTCACCCGCAGCTACGGCAAGCCGGGTGACCCGATGCCGACGCAGACGGTCCACGTTTTCCTTGCCGGGTGGAACAGTCGCCACTTCACTGCCGACTCTGCGCTGGTAAAGGATCCCTTCTCGACACGGCGTCCCGCCTGGCGACCGGACTCCAGCGGGTTTCTCTTCGAGCACATCGAGCGTGGGTTCGGGGCGCATCGCGTGATCGAGATTCAAATTTCAACCGGCAAAACGCGCGCCGTGATCGACGAGACAGCCGAGACTTTTGTGAACGTTTTTCAAAAGGGCTACCGCAGGGACTTGGACGGCTTCAACGAGATCATCTGGCGTTCCGAGCGGGACGGGTGGAATCATCTTTACCTATTCGATGGGCGCACCGGCAAAGTGAAAAACCAGATCACCAAGGGTGAGTGGGTCGTGCGTGACGTGGTAGAGATCGACGAGGAAAAACGGCAGATCACCTTCAAGGCATCAGGGCGTGAGCCGGGCATCGACCCGTATTATTTTCACTATTACCGCGTGAACTTCGACGGCAGCAACCTGGTGAAATTAACCGACGGCAACGGCACACACTCGGTTCGGTTTTCGCCGGACAAGTCGGTGTTGATCGACACGTGGTCGCGGGTGGACCAGCCACCCCGCCACACGCTTCGCAGTGCGGAGGACGGCTCACTGCTTTGCGAATTGGAGGAGGCTGACGCCGAGGATTTGTTCGCGGCCGGTTTTCAAATGCCGGAGCGGTTCGTCACCAAGGATCGCGATGGCAAGTTCGACATTCACGGCATTATTTTGCGCCCGAGCAACTTTGATCCAAAGAAAATCTATCCGGTGGTTGAGGTGATTTACGCCGGGCCGCACGGGTCATTCGTGCCGAAAAACTGGCGCACCCGCTTTGGCATGTGGCGTGAGGAACTGGCCGAGCTGGGTTTCATCACAGTGCAGATCGACGGCAAGGGCACCTCAAATCGAGGCCGTGAATTTCAGCACTTTGCCTACAAGAACATCAACGACGCCGGTTTTCCTGATCGCAAAAAATGGATGCGTGCGGCGGCCAAAAAATACCCCTACATGGACATCTCCCGGGTCGGGATTTACGGCGGCTCAGCCGGTGGCCAAAACGCGATGGCGGCCATGCTGTGGCATGGCGAATTTTACAAGGCCGCCGCGGCCGACTGCGGTTGTCACGACAACCGGATGGATAAAATGTGGTGGAACGAGCAGTGGATGGATTACCCGGTTGGGCCGCATTACGACGAGCAATCGAATGTTACCAACGCCCATCGGCTGCAGGGCAAACTGCTGTTGACCGTGGGGGAGCTTGATACCAACGTCGATCCCTCCTCGACCTATCAGGTGGTCGATGCGCTTATCAAGGCCGACAAGGATTTTGAATTCCTGATGGTGCCCGGCGCGGGGCACGGGGTGGGCGAGTCGCGGTATGCGGCGAGGAGGCGGATGGATTTCTTTGTCCGACACCTGCTTGGCGTCGAGCCTCGCAGCAAGTGATCAGTCCACGAAGAGAAATTCGTTGAGATTGATCAGCGCGAGGGCGAGCTTGACCATCGGCTCGACCCCTTCCCCGTTCTGGGCTGCGAGGAACCGCTTGGCCAGGCGCAGTTCACGTTCGTCTGGTTGCCGCTGAAACAGCCATCCATACAGCTCGCGAACCGCCTTGGTTTCATCCGGCTTGGCCAAGCGCTTGGCCAAGGCGTGGGCACAGGCGAGGGAGAAATCTGAGTTCAACAAAATCAACGACTGCGGGGCGGTGGTCGATTCCTTTCGGCGGGCACAGGGCACGGTGCCGTCGGGCCGGTCGAACAATTCAAAGAACGGATAGCGCAGGTTTCGCCGGGCGAACAGGTAGACGCTGCGCCGATGATGATCCTCGACCGACTTGCTGACCGGCCACTGGTTTCGCAGCAGGGTGCTGGTGATTTCACGGGGGAGCGGCGGCCGCACACCCGGCCCGCCGGCGCGCTGGGTGGACTGTCCGCTGATGGTGAGCAGAGTGTCTCGCAACGCCTCGCCATCCAGTCGACGACGGTTCATCCGGGAGAAGAGCCGATTGTCGGGGTCGGATTTCAGGCGGCTGGCCCAGTCGGCGCCCTCACCCCGGCTGGCCTGGCGGTAAGTGGCCGATGTCAGCAACAGCCGGTGCATCGCCTTGAGGCTCCACTCCCGGCGTGGCAGTTCCGCAGCCAGCCAATCGAGCAGCGCCGGATGGGTGGGCTGTGCCCCGCTTTTTCCGAGATCGTTGGGCGTCGATACCAGCGGCCGGACGAAGTGGAATTGCCAGAGCCGGTTGGCGATGGTGCGCTGAAAAAGCGGGTTGCCCGGTGTACTCATCCAGCGGGCCAGCCCGGCGCGGTCGGTCGCGGTGGCAGCAGCCTCCCGGGCCTGCGCGATTCTCGGTACGGCTGGCGGGACAACCGGGCCGGGCCGGCGAAAGTCACCGCGCACGGCAAACGCCGTGGGCACGGGTTTGTTGCCAACTGCCATCACCCGGCCCCTGCCTCGGTTGCTCCCCAGTTCCTGTTCGTTGAACGTGAGGCTGCCCTCGAAATATGCACGCAGTCGGTAAAAATCCGCCTGGCTGATCGGGTCGGCCTTGTGGTCATGGCATTGGGCGCAGCCGATGCTCAGGCCGAGGAAAACCGACCCGACCGTGGAGGTCATTTCGTTGAGCACCATGTGCCGGCGCTCGGCATTGAGGTTGATGTCCGGCATGTCCTGACCGGCGAGCAAAAATCCGGTGGCCAGCGCGTCCCCGGCCTCGACGGTGTCTCCTGCGAGTTGATGGAGCACGAACCGGTCGTAGGGTAGGTCAGCATTCAGCGCGTCGATGAGCCAGTCACGATAGCGCCACGCATTGGGGCGAATTTTGTCGTGCTCGAAGCCGTCCGTCTCGGCGAAACGCGCGAGGTCGAGCCAGTGCTGCGCCCAGCGTTCGCCGTAGGCCGGCGAGGCCAAAAGCGAGTCGAGCAGCCGCTCGTACGCGTCCGGCCGGGGATCGGTCTCGAACGCGGCAACGGCTTCCGCGCTCGGCGGCAGGCCAAGCAGGTCGAAGTGCAGACGGCGGATCAGTGTTCGGCGGTTGGCCTCCGGCGCAAGGCCAAGCCGGTACGGTTGCAGCCGGGCAGTGATGAAACGGTCGATCGGGTTGGCCAGCCGCTTGGCCTGTGGTGGCTGCGGAACGGTCGTCCGGCCAAGCGGGCGCCATGCCCAGTGGTCGCGATCGTTTTGTGTGATCGGTGGCTCGACAATAGTGTGTTGCTCCTCCGCTTGGCCAAGCATCAGCCCGGTTAACAGGGCGATGGAGCTGCCGGGCCGTATCACGCGAAAATCTCCGTGACCACCCGGCCTCCGACATCGGTGAGGCGTTCGTCCCGGCCGTTGTGAAAGTAGGTGAGGTGCTCGTGGTCGATCCCCAGCGAGTGCAGGATCGTGGCGTGCAGGTCGTGCACGTGTACCTTGTTTTGCTCCGCGCGCAGGCCGACCGGGTCGGTTGCGCCGTGGGCCATGC
>CAJXAU010000236.1 GCA_913050205.1 uncultured Verrucomicrobiota bacterium | reverse complement strand
TACCGAACGAGTTCGTCGCGAAGGAAACGGCAAAGTACCCGGCGCTTCATTTTGGGGCCAGCGTGAATCCACACCGGCCTGATGCACTCGAGCGGTTGCAATGGGCGAAAGACAACGGGGCGATGCTGGTCAAGTGGCTGCCTTCAATCCAGTTCATCGACCCCGCTGACGAGTCGCTCGAGCCGTTTTACCGCAAGCTGGTGGAACTGAATCTCCCATTACTGACGCACGCCGGTGCGGAACGCTCGTTCACGCATGCGCAGGATGAACTCGCGGACCCGGTTCGGCTCAAGCTGCCGCTCGATATCGGGGTGAGGGTGATCGTGGCGCACGCTGCCTCGACCGGCCAAAACGAAGGGGAGGAGGACATCGACCGGTTGATCGGTATGCTCGAGGCGTACCCGAATCTTTATACCGACATCTCAAGCATGACTCAGATTAACAAGCCAGGTTATCTCGAGAAAACTCTCGCTGAGAAGAAGTTTGAGGGGAAGTTGCTCTACGGTTCGGATTTTCCACTGATCAACACGGCGGCGGTGTCGCCGTGGTATTTTCCGCTAAACCTGACACGGGATCAGATGCAAACGATCAGTTCGATCGACAACCCATGGGATCGCGATGTCGCACTGAAGGAGGCGCTGGGTGTACCAAGCGGGATCTTTGCCAAGCCGGCAAAGTTCTTCGGCATTACTTGGCCGACGGACGAGGGGCCTCCAGCGGATTAACGGGAAATTTGGCCCTGCAGGTAACGGACCGCCTGACGCACGTCCGTATCCACTTCCATTCGATCACGTACCAGACGGCAGGCGTGTAGCACTGTTCCGTGGTCGCGTCCACCGAATGCCTCACCAATGGAGTTGAGCGATTTGCCGGTGAGTTCGCGCGATAGGTACATGGCGACCTGACGGGGAAACGCGATGTTTTCCGGCCTGCGACGACTAGTCATGTCGGCCAGCCGGATGTCGTAATGCTCCGCAACCCTCTTTTGGATTTGGTCGATGGAAATGACCGTTCGGCCTTCCTCGTGGAACAGGTCTTTGAGCAATCCTTCCACTGCGGAGGGAGACATCGGTTTGCCAATCAGGGATTGGTAGGAGGAAACTCGAATAAGCGCGCCTTCCAGCCGGCGAATGTTGCTGCGAATACGCTTGGCCAAGAGTGCGACCACGTCTTCCGGCACTTGCACATCGATGGAGGCCGCTTTTTTGCGAAGAATGGCCAAGCGGGTCTCGTAGTTCGGCGGTTGCATGTCCGTGACCAGGCCCCATTCAAAGCGGGAGACCAGACGTTTCTCGAGATCCTTGATTTCGTTCGCAGGCCTGTCGCAGGTCATTACGATCTGCTTGTGGCCCTCGTGGAGGGCATTGAACGTATGGAAAAACTCCTCCTGAATCCGTTCCTTGCCGGCGAGAAATTGGATATCATCGATCAACAGGATGTCGGTCTTGCGATAAGTGCGACGGAACTTGGCCAACTCGTTGTTTTGGATGGCGTCGATGTACTTGTTGGTAAATTTCTCGGAAGAAAGATAAGCGACCTTTAGGCGTGGGTTTTCCTCCAGCGCATAGTGTGCGATGGCATGCAACAGGTGTGTCTTGCCCAGCCCCACGCCGCCATAAAGGAATAGTGGATTGTACGAACGACCGGGAGACTGAGCCACTGCCAGCGCGGCTGCGTGCGCGAAACTGTTATTGTCGCCCACCACGAATGTGGAAAAAGTGTTCTTGGGATTGAACAGTTTTTCCATGGAATCGCTATTCTTCGCAGCACGTGTTGCGGTCGATTTCACCCTTGCAGGTTTGGATACCACTTCCGTTGGCTCCAACTCCGTTGAGTCATCGCCGGTGATTCGCTTGGGCGCAGGCTCGGTGTTGATCTCGAATTGGACCGCCACTTTGGAGCCGGTGATGTGTGAAAGAACGTCCTGCAACAATTCCTTGTAGTTGTCCTTGAGCCAGACGGCACAAAACTCATTGGGAACCTTCAGTGTTGCATCGTTTTCCCCAATGGAATCCAGCCGGATGGGGTCAAACCAGAGATTGAACAAATCCGGGTTGACCATACTGCGGAGCGTTTCGCTCGCTTGAGACCAGATTTCCTCAGCGGTAGCGTCCATTCGGCGGGAAGACAACGTGTTTGTTTCCGTTTTATTCACTGTCTTCCGCGGTCTTGAAAATCAGTAACGCTTTTTTGGAACCCGTTGGCTCAGTTTGGGTTGTGAAATCTTCGGAGAAACAGGGGGGAGTTGTTTCTCTTTGGAGCAGAAAAAGTGTCATATATCGCTGGTTTTCAGTTGGTTGCTTAGTTGTTCTCAGGTTTTTGACTGGTTTTGAGCCAATCGTCCCTTGCAGCTCACCGCCACGTGGGAGGTGGAGAAAGTAGGTGCGCCACCGCTGGATTTCCAGCAGAAGCTATTAACTTTTGTCCACACGTTATTCACAGGTCAAACTTGGTCCACAAAACCAATTAAAAAATGCCCAAAAAACTATGGTCTTTGCCGTTAACGCCAACAATCTTGGCTCGTGATCCGGAGTTTTTCAGGATGCGAACCGCCGATTGAGCGCCGGGATGGTGTCAAGAACACCAACCTAAACGGCGTCTGGGCCTGTTTCCCCGGTTCGAATGCGGGTTACGCTTTCGATGGAACTGATGAAAACCTTGCCGTCACCGATCTTGTCCGTTTTGGCGCTTTTGACGATGGCGTCCACCGCGGCCTCGACTTGATCGTCGTCCAGCACGATTTCCAGTTTTATCTTGGGGAGAAAATCGACGGTGTATTCACTGCCACGGTAGATCTCGGTGTGACCCTTCTGTCGGCCAAATCCTTTGACCTCCGTTACGGTCAACCCTTCCACGCCTACGGTGGCGAGTGCCTCCTTCACATCCTCGAGCTTGAACGGCTTGATGATTGCGTCGATTTTTTTCATGGGTACTTCTTTTAGTTGGTTGCAGGAAGGGCAGCTTAGTCATCGCTGATTTAACTGACAACAGGTTTTTTGGGATTACAAAAAATATTTTCTCAAGCAGCGTAGTGGATGCTGCTTGACAAGTTTTTGGAGTGTCAAAACTGGGAGGCGAATTAATCGCCAAAGAGTTTGTCGAAGGCGTTACGCGCCTCGTCGGCACGGGAGTTTGCCGCCCCGTCTCCCGCCCAATCGCGAAGCACGAAGTCGAAGTACTCGCAGAAGTTCGAGCGATGTTTTTCGGTCACCGGCTCGGCGCGCCGTTCACGGCACTGATAGGCAACACCGGCATCGTAAAAAACACAGTTGAGGCAAATACGAAGATCCTCATTGCAGCCGTGACAACTTTCACTCCGCCCCGGTTGGCCGTCGAGGACCCATTCCTTTCCGCACTTATGGCAGTGCCTCGTCATGGCGTTTTATTTTCCCGCGGCTTGGCCAAGCGCGGGTATATCGCTGGCGGCTTGGCCAAGCGCTTGGCTGATTTTCTCTGCTGCCGCCATGCCGCTCAGTCCATGCTTGTTCCGCAGGTAGCCGACGGAGGAGGCGTGCTCGATGAATTCATCAGGCCAACCGATGCGGATGACGGGTGTCTGGATTTGTTGGTCGGCCAAGTGGTCACGAACAATGCTGCCGTAGCCGCCTTTTAGCACGTGATCCTCAATGGTCACGATGATGTCCGAAGCCTGGGCGAAAAACTCGGTGGTGCCGGCATCGATCGGCTTGGTGAAGCGCGGGTTGATGATAGCGGCGTCGATATTTTCAGCCCCGAGTTGCTCAATGGCTTCGTCCGCGATGGAGCGCATGGGGCCAAGCGCAAAAAACGCCACCTTCGGTTTTCCGTTGTTGGAGTAGTTTTGCAATACCTCGGCTTTGCCAACCTCGATGAGTGCCGGTTGTTCCTTAACCGGTACACCCTCGCCGTTGCCTCGGGGGTAGCGGATAAACGCCGGCTGGTTTTGATGCGTGGCAGTGAACATCATGTCCGCCAGTTCGTCCTCGTCCTTGGGTGCCATGGCGATTATGCCCGGCACACAGTTCAGGTAG
>CAJXAU010000235.1 GCA_913050205.1 uncultured Verrucomicrobiota bacterium | reverse complement strand
TCCCTGTCTGAGATGCTTTAGTTGACCTCAGCCGGCGGGATTTCGTTCAGAGTGTAGTAGCCGATCGGGTGCAGAATCGGTTTGCCGTCCAGTGAACGGATGCCCTTGGCCTGCAACTCGTGGACGTGGCCCTTGGTGAGCTTGTCCACCGTGACGCGCACCGTCTTCGGGCCGGTCACCTCCGCGCCGATCACTTTCGGGGTGAGCTTGTCGACCACCGGGCTGCCGTACTGCGAGCGGTAAATGTAGGTGTACGCGCTCATGCTGTAGGAGGAAAGATCACCGGCGGTCTTGGCATCGACTTCGTGGGTGAAGGTCAGCTCGAACCCGTCCGACTTGGCTCGCATCTCGTGAATCTCGAAAGGCACCTTGCCTTTCCATGTGACGCGGTCGAGTGCGAAGCGTTTGCCGCCACGTGCCCCCCAGCCACGGTCGGTGCCACCGATGAACAGCGTGCCGTCAGGGTGCATATACGCGCTGATGTTGCCGGAGCCGAAGCCTTTGAGAAATGAGAACGCCGCGCCCTGGTAGACGCCGTTGACCTTCTCGAGGAAGCCGCGATTGACGACGGAAAATGTCTGGTCGCAGACAAGCAGTTGGTTTTTGAACGGGCCGAATTTGCCGTTGCTGTCGTAGGCGAAACCGCTGGTGGAATTGCCCAGCACGCCGTGCGGGAAGACCAGCGCCGGTGGTGTGAGTTCCTTCACGCGCTCGCGCTCGGCAGGGTAACGGCTGTCGGACTTCGGCTCGTTGGCCGGGCGCTTCATGATTTTCTTCACTGCATCGAGATCGAACCACCGCCAGCCTCCGGGGTGACCCTGAAACGAGCCGACCGGGATGTGCTTGAGCGAGCTGGAGCCGTTCCACGGGCCTTGGTTGTCGGCGTAGAAGGCTTCGCCCAAATGATTCAGGCCGATGCCGCCCGGTGAGCGGATGCCGCTGGCGGTCGGGATCAATTCGCCCTCCTTGGTGATGCGCACACACCAGCCGCGGTAGTCGATCTGGCTGGAGAACGAGCCGGTGAGGCAAAGCACAACCCACATGTTGCCATCGGGATCTGGCCGGGTGCCAAAGGCGTATTCGTGGTAGTCGCCGGTGATGCCCCAGCCGTCATTGACTGTCTCGAAGATGTCTGCACGGTCGTCGTCGTTGGTGTCACGCATGCGGGTGACTTCGCCGCGCTGGGTGCAGTAAAGCCAGCCCTCATCGTAGGCGAGGTTCAGCGGTTCGTGAAGGCCTTCGGCGTAGAGCGTCCACTTGACCTCCTCCGGTTTGCCGAAGGGGTTGGTGAGGACGTAGACGTTGCCGCGGCGGCCACAGACAGCGAGTTTGCCGTTGGGCAGCATCTCAATGCCGCTGGTCTCGAGCACGACCCCTTCGGGGATCGGGATTTGGTCGATCTGGTAGTAGTCAGACTCGACCGGGTCGGCGGCCTGGAGGCCAATCGCTTGGCCAAGCGCAAACCCGGCCAACAGTGTGAGGTGTGTGATTTTTTTCATTTTCTTAAATTCCTTTCTGTTCTTCGGGTTTACAGGTTCCACTCGTAGAGTTGCTTGAGAGTGGTACGGCCATCGACGTTGAGCTTGATGATCAGTTCCTTGCGTCCGGCGTTCTCGCGAATCTTTGGCTGGAGATCGCCGATCTCCGGGAAGCTGATCTTGAGCATAGAGTCGCCAATGATGTAGCCGCCGTCCTTCATGGTAATCTCGTTGGCAGCGGCGGCGAGGTAGGATACTTCGCCGTTGCCGCGGATGCGGAGGTTGCGAACGATGGAGGGCAGGGCGCCTGCCTGCGGTTCAGCGTAGTCAGCCACATTCAGGTTCTCGCCTACTGTGTAGCCGAAGATCGGTCGGCGTTGTTCGCCGGTGAGAAAGTAGCCCCGGAATCGTATACCTTTGGCACGGGTGTCGCGACCTTCGGCCTGTGGCCAAGCTGAATCGTTGCTATCAAGCTGTGCGAATGGCTGATCGCGGGTAAGGTTGATCAGGTAGTGACCGGAGGGACGTTGGAAACCCTGACCGCGTCCGTTCCAGTGCTTGGCTCCGTCGATGAACGCCCCGTGCCAAAGCATCGCAATCTGCATGGTGTTAGCATCGAAGCAAAGGTTTACGTTTTCCGGGTAGCCAACGCCAATGCCGCGCGGGCTCGCTCCCTCAATGAAGTTGCGATAGATGCGGGCCTCGCCGGTGATGTCAATCGGGTTGCCGGTCGGGAACGGCTGCTTGCCGCTGCTCTTGGGCTTGATGATCTGCTTGGCCAACTGCAACCGCTTGATGCCGGGGCCGGACATGTCGAGCGCCAGTTCCTCCTGGCCGCCTTTTTCAAAATACTCCAGCCGAAGCTTGGCTTTGCCCGGTTCGAGCGCAACGCTGCCCTCCACGACTTTCATCGAGTGTACGCCGTCGTTGTCCACAACAACCTTGTCGTTGATGTAGAGCTTCGATCCGTCGTCCGACCCAAGCTTGAATTTGTAATTGCCCTTTTTCTCGATGGCAATTTGTCCCTCGAACACCACGCCGAAGTTTTCCGAAATTTCAGCGAGGCCGGGATCGGCCGTGCCGCTTTCCGCCTTGCCAGTCTTGAATGGCTTGAGCTTGGAAAAATCCGGCAGTTTGTTCCAGCTACCCTTGTAGGCGGCGAACGAGAAATTCTCGATCTTGCCCTTGGCAATCAGGCCGCCCTCGTCGGCGTCCCCGGCAGAGCCGTCACTCAGCGCGCGGACGTAGGCGACCAGCGCCTTCATCTCCTCGTCGTTGACGGCCGGGGGCGGGGGCATCGGGGCGGCGGACTCCTTGGCCACCTTGTCCATCGGCTTGCGGATGGACTCTATGAAATACTTCTCGTCGAACACCACCTCGGCATCCTTGCCGCCGTAGCCCAGCGTGACGGCGCGTTTTTTGCCCCAGAAATTGCCCATGAACTTGGGCGCTTTCATGGCGATGCCGGCCGGGGCGGGCACGTTTTCGTCCACCTGATGACAGGTGAAACAAATCTTCGCCTGGAAGAGCGCTTTGCCCTTGGCGATCAACTCTGCGTCATCAGCGGCCTGTGCCGACAGGGTCATACCTGTAACCAAGCCCATGACGCACCAAAATGGGTTTCGCTTGAGACTATGCATGCGTGGCGCGGATGGTGCACATCAGCGGCGCGCTGTCCAGCAGAACTGATGCACGGGTCGAGGCTCGACGTGCGCCGGGCTTTCCCGTAACCAAGCGCCGGATCATGTTCCCAGTTGGTCTATACCTGTTGGCGATCGTCGGGGGGGCGGCGCTGTCGGCGGCCTCTGTGCCGCTTTGGCGGCGCTGGTGCCTGCGCATCGGCCTGATGGATGCGCCCGGCCACCGGAAAATCCATGACAAACCCGTGCCGCTGGCCGGCGGTTTGGCCGTGATGACCGGTCTCGCGCTACCAATCCTTGCTGCCTCTCTCTGGACTTGGATTGGCCCGCTGCCTGAGACGATCGCGAACGCGGTGTCTCATGGTCTCTCCCGTCGTGGTTGGCAGTTGGTAGCGATTCTCGGCGGTGCGGTCGCCATGCTGGCGCTAGGCATTTTGGACGACAAAAACGACCTCTCCCCGAGATGGAAATTCCTCGGGCAAGTTCTTATCGCGCTGGCCGTCGCCGCGAGCGGCATCCGCGTGACGCTCTTCGTCGAGAGCCCGGTGTTCAGCTACATCGTCACCGTGTTGTGGATCCTCACCGTCACCAATGCGGTCAACTTTCAGGACAATATGAACGGCCTCTGTCCGGGGTTGGGTCTAATCGGGGGCTGGTTTTTCGCGTGGCACGCCAGCTTGGAGGGGCAATACCTTGTGGCGTCGCTGGCATTTTTATTCACCGGGGCAATGGCTGGTTTTCTGCCATTCAACTTTCCGAGGGGCGGCGTGTTTTTGGGCGACGGCGGTAGCCATATCGTCGGGTTCCTCCTCGCCGTGCTAGCGATTCTCCCGGACTTTTACTCGGCGGCCAGTCCACACAAGTGGCTCGTTGCCACGCCGCTACTGGTACTCGCCGTGCCCCT
>CAJXAU010000234.1 GCA_913050205.1 uncultured Verrucomicrobiota bacterium | reverse complement strand
CTGCACGGCATCAACAACGCGCAGTTTCTCGACTGGTCACTCCGCAAGGGCGGTTGTGTTGAGGCGATCCACAAGCTGATCGACGAGGGCAGGGCGAAGCACATCGGTTTTTCAACGCACGCCTCAACGCACATCATTCAGTCGGCGATCGAGAGCGACGCGTTTGAATACGTCAACCTGCATTGGTATTTTGTCAACGACCTGAATTGGTCGTGCGTCGAGGCCGCCGCGCAGCGTGACATGGGCGTGTTCATCATCAGCCCGAACGACAAGGGCGGAAAGCTTTACGCGCCGCCGCCCAAGCTGGTTGATCTTTGCAGACCGCTCTCGCCGATGCAGTTCAACGCGCTCTACTGCCTGAACCGTCCGCAGGTGCACACGCTCAGTTGCGGGGCTGCCAAGCCAAGCGACTTCGACGAACACATCGCCGGTCTGGCGCATTACGATCGGATCGCCGAGGTGATGTCACCCATCGAGGCGCGGTTACGGGAGGAAATGCTAAACGTGCTTGGACAGGACTGGTGCGACCGGTGGTTCGAGAACGTGCCGGAGTATCTCGCTGTGCCGGGAGAAATCAACGTCCTCGAAATCATCCGACTCTGGACCTACGCCAAGTCGCTCGACTTGGTAGATTGGGGAAAGATGCGCTACAATCTGCTTGGCCAAGCGGACCACTGGTTCCCTGGCGAAACGGCGGCCAAGGCGCGCGACCTCGATCTTACTGAGAGCTTGGCCAAGAGCCCGTTTGCGGATCGCCTGCAGGGGATTCTCGAGGAGGCGCACGAGATGCTATACGACGCCCCGGTCAAGCGACTCAGCGAATCGGATTAATCGTGGGGCTTGGCGGCTTTCAGCCGATCTTTGGCCTGTTTTTGCGCAGCGGTTAACTTCCCCTTCAGTTCCGTTTCCCTGCCGGGGTCGGTTTGGCTGACCTCCACGAATCTGCCATCGTGGTGTAGTTTGTACTGCTGATCCCGCACCCACCACTTACCGCGATGCTCGCTGTACGCCCAGCTGCGCTTGGAGGCTTTCCCACGGAGCACCGGCAGAAAACTGATCCCGTCAGTCGGTTGATCCACTGTTGCCCCCGCGAGTTCGAGGCTGGTGGGAAAGAAATCAGCCATGTCGATCAGGGCGTCGGTGCGGCTACCCGGCTGAATCACCGAGGGCCAGTTCACGATTAACGGCACCCGTGTGCCGGTGTCGTCCAGTCGCCCCTTTCCGCCCTGAATTCGACCGCCGTTTAGCTCGGAAAAAATCGGCACCTTGATGAGTTTGCCGTTCACGTGGTGGGAATACATTCTCGACGGAGTTCCATTGTCAGTCGTGAAAATCAGAACGGTATTCTCTCGCAGCTTCTTCTTTTTGAGAAACGCCGTGAGCAGGCCGACCTGCCGATCCATCTCTGCGACCATCTCCGCATATGACAGGTACTTGCCGCTGGGCGAAACGGGCACCGGCTTGTCGAGGTCGTCCGTGACATCGTGGCAGAGTGCCATCGAGTAAAACGCGAAGAATGGTTTATCCGCCTTCACGCTCTTGCTGATGAAGGACTCGATAAACTCGCGATACACATCCGGGCCAAACTGCTTTCTGGCCTTTTCGTTGACCGCGCCGTTCTCGTAGATCATCGGCTCATGATAGCGCGCACCCTCGTGCCAACCGAACACGCTGTATTCATCGAAACCCATCCGGTGGGGCTGCAGGGGATCGTCCCGAAGCAGGGTCAACTGCCATTTGCCAGTCACGACGGTCGAGTATCCGGCTGCCTTCATGGCGTGAGCGATGGTTCGTTTCTCGAGTTTGGCGGGGTAAGTGCCCCACTTTGGGTTGTCGACATTGATGGGGTAGCGCCCGGTTAGCACGGCGATCCGCGTCGGATGACAAACCGGCATGCTGTAGCAATGCATCGACTGCAGGCCGCCCTTGGCCAGAGCGTCCAAGTGTGGAGTCGGATACGATTCGCCCCCGTAACACCCGAGCGCCTCATAGCCAACATCGTCCGCCAAGATCAAAATCACGTTCGGTTGTTTTGCGGCATACGCTGGTGCCGGAACCCATGAAACGCTTGCAGCGAACGCGGCCAAAAAAATCAGTCTCTTAATCATAGCGATCTGTTCGGAAAAAAGTCGGTGCGAACTGTTACCATATCCGATCAGCCAATGCCATTCTGCGATACGTCGCGCTGCTGAGTGGATGGCTTTTCGCTTGTCAGGGTGCGGGCGCGGCATAGGCTTTTTGGCGTCCTTGAGTTTGTTATTCGACAGATTGGTTCAGTTGCACTTGGCCAGACGGGTTGCCTATTTGGGGGTTGCCTTGGTCACGGTTGCGCTTGGCCAAGCGGAGCAGGCTCACTGGGCGTTTCAGCCGGTGGCCAATCCGCCTGTGCCTTCCACGGACAGCGCTTGGCCAAGTTCACCGATCGATTCGTTTGTTCTCCGAAAGTTGGAGACTCATGACATGTCACCCTCTCAAGCGGCCAAACCCCGGGAGTTGATCCGGCGAGCGTCGATCGAGTTGACGGGACTGCCTCCAACGTTTGCCGAGGCCAAGGCGTTTCAGCGTGAATACGAAACCGATGCTCAGCAGGCGATGGTCGGGATGGTCGATCGTTTACTGGCTTCGCCGGAGTACGGTCGGCGCTGGGGGCGGCATTGGCTGGATGTTGCGCGATATGCCGATGCAAAAGGTTACGTGGACGCCGGAGAGACGAAATATCCGTTCGCCTACACTTACCGCGATTATGTGGTGGATGCCTTCAATCGGGATTTGCCGTTTAAGCAATTTGTTCGTGAACAGATCGCGGCAGACCTGCTGCCGGGAAAAACACCGGAGACGATGGCTGCGCTCGGTTTTCTTACGGTCGGATCGCGATTCAATTTTTTTCCTCACGAGATTATCGATGATCGGATCGACGTGGTGACTCGAGGTTTCCTCGGTCTCACGGCGGCATGCGCCCGGTGTCACGATCACAAGTACGACCCCATCCCGATCGAGGATTACTACTCACTGTACGGCGTGTTTGCGAATTCCCGCGAGCCTTCGCCGGATCGGTGGCCGGTGATCGGCGGGCAGGCTGAAGGAGAGGGTGTCTCCATTCAAAAAAAGCTGTCGGAGACGGCTGACAAGTACAACGAACTTCGGGAAAAATTACACCGGCAGATTCAGCACGAATTGAGGGCGTGGTCCGGGGATTATTTGAGATACATCGTGCAGTCGACACCGCGGCACCGAACCCAGGCGCAGCCGGATATCCGGACGGAACGCGGCGTGATTCGTGAGGTGGCCGCCTACGCGAGTGGCGGGGTGATTCGTTGGCGCCAGTTCCTCGAGTCGCGGCAACCGAACGATTCGGTCTTTGGGCTTTGGAAGCGATTGTTCGAATTGAGTAGGGAGAAATTCGCCGGACAGTTTGATGGGGAAGTGAGCGCCTGGCAGAAGGAGTCCAGAGCAAACCCGTTGGTGATGGCTGCGATCCGGGCGAGTCAGCCGAAAAACATGGCCGACGTCGCCGATGCCTACGGGGCGTTACTCGAGTCGGTAGAGGCAGAGTGGCAGCAATTTCAGGAAATGAACCCGACGACGGACGCGCTGCCTGATGCAACGAAGGAGCAGGTTCGCGCTATCCTTTATGCGGCCGATTTTCCAGCCACGATGACGGTGGATGAGTCGGAGGATTTGTATTCGCTCGATGAGAGCACAAACGTCCGGAAACATTTTGCGGCGATCGAGCGGGTGTATCTCGAAAAATGGAAATCGGTGCAGCCGCGTCCAATGCTCGTGGCGGACCGATCCCGACCGGCCGAACAGCGTGTGTTTCTCCGAGGCGATGCCAACCGGCTTGGCCCGACGGTCGTCCGGCACATCCCGGCAGTCTATACCGGTGGCGATGCGAGGCGGATCAAACACGGCAGCGGGCGGCTTGCATTGGCCGACTCCGTAGCCAGCGATGCCAATCCGCTTACCGCAAGGGTGATCGTCAACCGCGTGTGGGCATGGCATTTCGGCCGTGGCCTGGTGGAGACTCCGAGCGACTTTGGCGTGCG
>CAJXAU010000233.1 GCA_913050205.1 uncultured Verrucomicrobiota bacterium | reverse complement strand
GCCTCGTGCGCGATGAAGTCGTACAGCGTCGGCCGGTAATTCTCCGGCAGCGTTGGCTTGGTCAGCAAGTCGGCGAAGTCGCGGGTCGGGATAGTCTTGAGACGGCCATCGGCGAGGGCGTTGGTGAAGTGAAGGTCGATTTCCCGGTACAGTCGCGGCAGATCCCACGTGGTGAAGTCTTCCCCAAGCGGTTCGGCCGTCGCGGTGCGCTGCATGAAACGATAGCGGTTTTGCCGAAAATACTGCCAGTACCAGTGGCCCAGCACGGTCTCGAGCAGCGGTTTGGCCTCGGCCGGCACCTTCCCAAGTTCGTCCTGCAGGCGGGTGATTTTTTCCTCCGGCTTGCTGCCCTGCACAGCTCCCTCGTGGGTGATGCGCTTGGCCAGAGCCTTGATTGCCTCGGCGTGTTTGCCGGCCTTGAGCGCGGAGTCGTAGATCGTCTGCAGCTTGGCGGCGGCGGTTTTGGGCCGTCCCTTTTTCTCCGCCTCGGCGACTTCCTTCCAGAGCGCCTCACGATCCGCCGGTTGCGCTTGGCCAAGCGCCAGCCCGACAGCGAACAAAAGAAAAGTATTCAGAAACTTCATGGCAACATTCCCAATATAGGTACGACGGTTTGTCGCCAAAAATATTAGACGCAAAATTACGCTTGGCCAAGCGCCTGGCCAAGCGCGGTCAGGCGAGCAGCTCGGTGGCCACGCGGGCCTCGTCGTTTTCGACCAGTCGGAGGTCGCGCGGGCCAATGCGAAATTTGAGCTTTTTGTGGTCGAGCCCGAACTGGTGCAGGATTGTGGCCAGCCAGTCGTAGTGGTGGATGATGCCGTCGACCGCGTAGTGCGAAAACTCGTCGGTTTGTCCGTGGATGTATCCTCGCCGGAAGCCACCACCGGCCACCCATTGGCTGAAACCGTAGGTGTTGTGGTCGCGGCCGACCTTGTCGCGTTTGGTCAAACCCTCGCGAAATTGGATCACCGGCAGTCGGCCCATCTCGCCGCCCCAGTGCACGATTGTGCTGTCGAGCAGACCGCGTTCTTTTAGGTCGCGCACCAGAGCCGCAGCCGGTTTGTCGACCTCCACGCATCGCTGGGGCAGGGCGGTCTTGATCGAGCCATGGTGATCCCAGACCTGTCCGTTGCAGAGAATCTGCACAAACCGCACGCCGCGCTCGACCAGTCGTCGGGCGATCAGGCAGCGGGTGCCGTAGTCGCGGGTGACCTTTTGGTCGATGCCGTACATTTTTTTCGTGGCCTCCGATTCGCGGGAGATGTCGAACGCCTCCCGCGCCGCCACCTGCATGCGCGCGGCCAGGCCGTAACTTTTCATGCGCGCCTCGAGGTCGTTCTCGCCGGGATGCTGCTGGAGATGCTCGCGGTTCAACCGGTCGAGCAGGCGAAGCTGCTCCTCCTGCGGCGAACCCTTCAGGTGCCGCGGCGGGTCGAGGTTGAAAATGCGGGGCGCGACCGGCCGCACCATCGTACCCTGATAGATGGACGGCAGCTTGCCGTTGGACCAGTTCTCGCCGCCGATCAACGGCAGGCCGCGGGTGTCGGTCAATGCCACGTATGCCGGCAGCTCCTGCGTCTCGCTGCCAAGCGCGCTGGTGAGCCAGCTGCCTAGCACGGCGCGTCCGCTGGAGGCCCGCCCGGTGCTGAGCGCGTAATTGGACGGGATGTGATTATTGGCACCGGTGTGCATCGACCGGATCAACGTGATTTCGTCAGCCACCTGGCCCAGGTGTGGCACCAGCTCGGACAGCTCCATGCCGCATTGGCCGTGTGGCTTGAATTTCCAAAGCGGCGCCATGATCTCGCGGCTGGCCTGCGCCGGGTTGTCAAACTTCACGTCGCCCGAGAACGTCTTGCCGTCGTACTTCATCAATTCCGGCTTGGGATCGAAAAGGTCGATCTGGCTTGGGCCACCGAGCATGAACATCGAGATCATCGCCTTGGCCCGGGGCTCATGGTGCGGCTGTTTCGGAATGAGGTCGTACGTCTTCTGCTCGAGATCCGGCTTGAACGGTTCGTCCGCCTCCGCAGCCAGCAGCCCGTCACGCTTGAGCAGCCAGGAGGCGGCAACGGAGCCGAGGCCAAACGCCGAGGTGTGAAGCATGTGTCGTCGGGAGCAGAGTTGGGTTTTCATATCAGCGGATCAGTCGATGTACAAAAAGCGGTTGGACGCCATGAGCACTTGGGCCAGTGCGGCGAGCGCGCGCCTGGCCGGGGCATCCGGTTGGGCCTTGATTTTCTTTTGCCACTCGGCATTCGGGTCGGCCCGGAAAAGTTCCTCCTGACGCCCGAGGAAACTGGAGAGATATCGTTTCTCCTCATCGGTCGGTGCCGTGGCGAATAATTTGCGAAAGAGGGCGTCGAGCCGCTGGTCGGCTTTGATTGGGTGATTGGTGAACAGTCGATCCGCGAGTCCGCCGGTCAACCCGATGATCTGGTCGTCGTTCAGGAACCAAAGCGACTGCGTGGCCACCGTGGTCGAGCGTCGCCGGTCGCAGTTCGGTTTCATCTCCGGCAGGTCGAATGTCGCCAGCATGTTGAGCGGCAGGCTGCGGTTGGACTCGATGAAGGCGCTGCGCCGGAACGCTGCCTCATTTTGTCCTCGCACACCGGCGGCCAGGCCGTCCCGAATTTTTGTCACGCCGATGACGACCTTGCCCTCGGCATTTGTTGTGACCGGGATGCTTGGCCCGCCCGCCTCAAGATTGAGGTCGCCGGTAGTCGCCAAGATGAAATCCCGGACGGCCTCCGCTTCAAGACGCTTTAGGTTGGCCCGGGCAAGCAGTCTGTTTTCGGGGTCGATCGCATCCAGCTCCGGAGTGCGCTTTGCCGACTGCTGGTAGACGGTGGATATCAGGATCATCCGATGCAGCCGTTTTTGATCCCAGCCGTGCTTCACGAAATCAGCGGCCAACCAGTCGAGCAACTCCGGGTGGGAGGGGGATTCGCCGTTGAGGCCGAAGTCACCCGGCGTGTCCACGATGCCTTGCCCAAAGTGGTGCTGCCAGATGCGGTTGACGAACACCCGGGCGGTCAGTGGGTGCTGTCCGTTGGTCAGGTGGGTGGCGTAAGCGATGCGGCGGCCGGTGGTCGTTCGGGTGGACTCGTTTATCGGCAGCGCCGGGGGCTGGCCGGCCTGCGACAGGACGGCGAGTTCGCCCGGTTGCACCTTTTCGCCCGGGCTGTTCGGGTTGCCCCGGAAATGCACCGTGCTCACCGGCACGACGTCCGGTTGTTCGGTGGCCACGCGCACCAAGCGCTTGGGCGGTTTGGTTTCGCGCACCTTGGTGACCTCCGCCTTCTGTTTTTCGAACTCACGATATGCGGCGTTGTCGTATTCGACGAGAAAACCGGCGATGAAACTGACCGGCTTGACCATGGGATAAAGGTCGAGCAGTTCCTTCTGCCGTTCGGTTCGATCCTTGCTGGGGGCGAGCACGGCCTGAAGGGTCTCCTCGCGAACTTCCTCCGGGACATCGCTCAGCTTGGCCGCCTGAATTGTCTTCGCCAGTTCGGTTCTCTTTTCCTGAATTGCGGCGTCCATCTCCTTCGCGCGGGCCTCGATCTCCTCGGCTTTTTTTCGATTCTCAGCGGAGGTGACATCGACCAGTCGGGCAGACGGTTGTTGCCATTTTTTCAACGGGAACACCGGGTCGAAGATGGCTCGGAAACGATAATAGTCGTCGATACCGATCGGGTCATACTTGTGATCATGGCACTGCGCGCAGCCGACCGTCAGGCCAAGCGTGGAGGAGCCGATCACCTGTACCGCATCGGCTGCTGCCTGGTTGCGGTCGGTGAGAGAGTTGCTCGACTGTGTTGAATCCGGAGCCATGCGCATGAAGCCGGTTGCGGTGAGCAACTCCACGTGGCGCGGGTCGTTCGTGTCCGGCTTGCCGCTGATCAACTCATCGCCGGCAAGTTGCTCACGGAGAAACTGGTCGATCGGCTTGTTTTGATTGAACGACTCAAAAACGTAGTCGCGGTAGTGCCAGGCATTGGGGCGACGGGTGTCGTTGCCGCTGCCGCCGTCGCTCTCCGCAT
>CAJXAU010000232.1 GCA_913050205.1 uncultured Verrucomicrobiota bacterium | reverse complement strand
GGTCGCTGATCACGGCGAGTCCGCCGCACATATCGCCGTACAACGTGCAGTAGCCAACCGCCAACTCGCTTTTGTTGCCGGTGGTAAGCAGCAGCGAGCCAAACTTGTTGGACATCGACATGAGGATATTGCCGCGAATTCGCGCCTGCATGTTTTCCTCTGTGGTGTCCTCGTCGCAGCCATCGAAGATATCGGTCAACTGCGTCTTGAGTTGCTCGAATACCGGCTCGATCGGTACCACGTCATACTTTATGCCCAACGCCTTGGCCAGACTCTCGGCGTCGTCGAGGCTACCCTGCGATGAGTACTGCGACGGCATGGCCACGCCGCGGACATTCTCCGCGCCCAACGCCTCGACTGCGACAGCCGCGGTGACGGCAGAGTCGATGCCTCCGCTCAGGCCGATCACCGCCGACTTGAAGCCGCACTTGTGCAGGTAGTCGCGCACTCCAAGCGAGAGGGCGTGGTATATTTTTTCGTCGTCCGGCTCGGTGTTGTTGAGTTTCGGTTCGATTGTGTCGGTATCCACAACCAGCAGATCCTCGTCGAACATCGCGGCAGTGGCCCCCAGCACGCCGTGGCCGTTGTAGTATTGGCTGCCCCCGTCGAATACCAACTCGTCATTTCCACCCACGAGGTTGCAGTACACAACCGGCACACTGTGCTTGGCCGACAACTGCGACAAAAGGATGTGCCGGCTGTGTTCCTTGCCAAGCGACCAGGGGGAGGCGGATAGGTTAAGGAAAAGTTCCGCACCGGCTGCTGCCAATTCATCTGCAGGGCGCCGGTCGTATCGGCGGTCGTGGATGAACACGTCGTCGTTCCAGATATCCTCGCAAATGGTGACGCCCATTTTTTTGCCGCGAATCTCGACCGGTTCGTTGCACTCCGCCGGTTCGAAGTAGCGATCCTCGTCGAACACATCGTACGTGGGCATCAACGACTTGTGCCGAACCGCGACCACCTTGCCGGCTTCGATAACTGCGGCGGAGTTGCGGGCAGGGCGACCGGAACCGGAGTCATTTTGTGAAGCAAACCCGACCACGGCCACAGCGCTGCCACAGCGCTTGGCCAGACGCTCCAGCGCCGCCTGATTGGCTTCCAAAAACGCCGGCTTAAACAGCAGGTCGCGGGGAGGGTAACCGCACAGCGCCAGCTCGGGGAACACCACACACTCGGCCCCGGCCTCGTCCGCGCGTTGCCACGCATCGGCGATCTTGTCCGAGTTGCCGTCGAAGTCCCCGACGGTGGTATTGATTTGTGCGATGGCAATTTTCATCTGCCGCTTGGCCAAGGTATCGGTGAACGTGCCCCGGCGAAAGTCCGAATCGCCCGTTGGCCAAGCGCTTGGTTTGTCTCTTGACCAGTGCGCCAATTCCGATACCTTGCGGGGACGTGCCAAGGGGTAGCGATGATAAGAAAGCAATGATGCTCGGTGTCGGTCTCGATACCGACGGCCACAAGCGTGTGACACAGGGTGAAAATTTCGTACTGGCCGGGGGCACCAAGGACACGCATGAGCAGATGACTGAGAAGGTTGTGAAGATCAACGAAAAGCTCACTGAGAGGGGGAAATGCCTTAACACGGTCGAGAAGGAGGAGTTTCGCGATATCGCCCAGTCCGTCGGTTTGCAGGAGCAGCCACCACCCTCAAACAATTGATCCATAAAATCTGTAAGGCGACCAAGAGGTCGCCTTTTTTGTCTTTGGTTTTGCCAGGGGTGGGGCGATGCTCCCCCGCCTGTCAACGCACTCGAGCATGGGCGAATATTCAGAGAATGTAGAGCCGTTTCAACGTGACGGCTTCGTTGCCGTGCCGGCGTTTTTTGAGCCGGGTGAATTGGCCGTGATCGAGACGGAGTTGGCGCGTTTCATAGCTGAGCGAATTTCCACGTTGGAATCTGGCGAGGTGTATTACGAGACGAAGGATGACGACGCATCGCTCAAACAAATCCAGCGTATGCAGCAGCATGACGCTTACTTTTCCGATTTGATGAACGGTAAGCCAAGGCAACTCGCGGAGGTGTTTCTCGGCGAGGAGGTTGTTCCGAAAAATCTTCAGTACTTCAACAAGCCGCCAAAGGTTGGCCGGGCAACCCCGCCGCATCAGGACGGTTATTACTTCATGCTCGAGCCTTGTCGCGCACTGACCATGTGGCTGGCGCTGGACGAGGTCGACGAGGGGAACGGTTGCGTTCGGTACGTGCGCGGTTCTCACAAAAACGGGATGCGCTCGCACAACCGCACCGGTACGCTTGGGTTCTCGCAGGGCATCACCGATTTTGGAACCGAACAGGATATGGCCGGCGAGACCGTCTGCCACGCGCAGCCGGGTGACCTGCTTGTGCATCAGGCGCTGACCATTCACTGGGCCGGGGAGAACGGCAGTTCCACACGAAATCGCCGCGCCCTTGGTTTTATTTTTTATGGAGTCAGCGCACGGGAAGACGTCGAGGCACACCGAGTTTATCAGCAAAAGCTGGATGCCGAGCTGGCTGCCGAAGGGAAAATTTAACCGATGAAAAAATGGATCACCGCCATCACGTGTTTTCTTACCTTGGGGCAATTCGCCAAGGCGGAGAGCGAACCACAGCCGAAGGGTTACACCATCCCTACGATAGACCTGTCAAAACAGACCCATCGCCAGATTGTCGTTGACCGGGAGAAAGGCCAGTACCTCGGCCATCCGACCACGGTGCTGCTCGAGGACAACAAAACGATGTTGACCGTTTATCCGAAGGGCCACGGTCGGGGTGGCATCGTTTACAAACGGAGCACGGACGGCGGGTTGACTTGGAGCGACCGTCTGCCCACGCCCAAGAGTTGGGAAACCAGCCGGGAGGTGCCGACGATTCACCGGGTGATTGATGCCAAAGGCACAAAGCGACTCATCATGTGGTCCGGCCTTTACCCGGCGCGTCTGGCTGTTAGTGAAAACGACGGCCAAAGTTGGAGCGAGCTGAACAAGGTCGGTGACTGGGGGGGGATCGTTGTCATGGGTTGCCTCGAACCAGTGAAGACCGGCACGGGGCATTACATGGCCATGTTTCACGACGATGGCCGGTTTTTTAAAAGCAAAGCGAAACAGGAAAAACCGGTGGTGTTTACGCTGTTCAAAACATTTTCCAAAGACGGTGGCCTGACGTGGTCGCACCCTGAGGCGATCCTTGCGCGCAGCGACGTGCACCTGTGCGAGCCGGGCATCATCCGGTCGCCCGACGGAAAACAGCTCTGTGTATTGCTCCGAGAAAATTCCCGCCGCCGAAATTCATACGTTATTTTTTCAAATGACGAGGGCAAGACCTGGACCCAGCCACGGGAACTGCCAGCCTCCTTGACCGGCGACCGCCACACCGGCCGCTACACCAAGGACGGTCGGCTGTTCATCTCCTTTCGCGATCGCACCCACAAAACGCCTACCCCCGGCGACTGGGTTGCTTGGGTTGGTACCTACGAGGACATTGCCGAGGGAAGGGAAGGCCAGTATCGCGTGCGGTTGATGGACAACACGAAGGGTGCCGACTGTGCCTATCCACCAGTGGAGATTCTGCCGGACGACACACTGGTCACCACCACGTACGGGCACTGGACGAAGGGCGAGGCACCCTACATCGTCAGCGTGCGGTTGAAACTCAGCGAGCTGGACGCCTTGGCCAAGCGGAAGGAGTTTTTGAAATAGTGCGCCAGATCCGCCACCGGAGATTTGTTTGCCTGCTGCTGTTTGTTGCGCTTGGCCAAGCGCTTGGCCAAGCGGCAGATCGGCCGAACATTCTGCTCATCGTTTCAGAGGATAACGGCCCGGAGCTGGGTTGCTACGGCGATCCCTACGTGCAAACCCCGGTGCTGGATCGGTTTGCCAATAAGGGAGTTCGGTTCGAGCGGGCGTACGTGCCTCAAGCCGGTTGCAGTCAATCCCGCGCGGCGTTGTTAACCGGTCTATACCCTCACCAAAACGGCCAAATCGGTCTGGCCACATGGAAATTTCGGCTCTACAAGGAAAACACCCCGAACCTGATTCGAAGCCTGAAACAGGCAGGCTACCGAACCGGCATCATTGGCAAGCTGCAC
>CAJXAU010000231.1 GCA_913050205.1 uncultured Verrucomicrobiota bacterium | reverse complement strand
CCTCTTCTTGGGTTGATTGGACGAATAGCCCGAAACCCATCCGCCCCGGCATTTAAAAGTACCCAGGTGCCCTGCCCGACCGAATTAATAATTAAATCCAGTCGGCCATTGCCATTGACATCGGCAAACGCTGCGCCGGTCGAGGCGATTCCCCTTCCCCTCACCCTGGTGAGGGCGGAAACGTCTTCGAACTTCCAGTTGCCGAGATTCCGGTAGAGTTTGTTTTCTGAGTCGAGACCGCAAAAAAACAGGTCACATCGGCCATCACCGTCATAATCACCTGCAGCCACTCCCGAACCGTTTAGATAGATTTGGTTGGTTGTGTAGCGTTCCTTGGAAAGTTGATTAACAAAATCGATTCCGGTTTGCTCTGCCAATAGTGAAGTGAAACCCGGGCGCCCCTCGGTGGGGACTGTTAATTCCTTGAACAAATAACCATCCCCTTTTTGCCAGTCTGCCGCTTGGCCAGACGCTTCGCCAAAAGGCATTCGCACTACGATGGATACAATGATCCACGCAACTGCGATCCTCAGGCGTTGTCCGTTGAGCACGGCCGATTATCTCTCGAATCAGGGCACAGGCTCAAGCCATTAGAGAGTTCAGTGTTTTATGCGAAGTTGACGGTAGGTGTCAAAGAAGCCCCTGCTGATATCCGCCTCTTCACCCACGAACGCAGCGTGAGCCTTGGGAAGGTTGTAAAATGGGATCGTTGGAAAACGATGATGCACTGAGTGAAAGCCTTCGTTGTGTGTGAAAAAATTCGTGAGTTTACCCAAGTTGGATCGAGACCCGTCTCGCGTGTTGTAATGTTCCTCGATTTCGGACCAGTAATTAAGCATGGGATACACCCATAGCAGTGGCACAACCCAGTAAAGAAACAGATTTTGCGCTTGGCCAAGCGCTGAGGCGAGCCCCAACACCCCTCCCCAGAAGAGGCCAAGCGGCAACCAGTTCGCTCGATCCAGTGCTGCGTTGCCGTGGCGGAGATAGTGCCACGTTGGGTAAAAAGTGAACGGCTTTAGAAACCAAATGAAAAACAGGTTGGGGTTGTCCTTGGCCAAGCCGTACATCTGGTAATCAGTCGCCGTTTGATCCCGATCACTCATCAAGTATCGGTGATGATCTGAATGTTCGTTCTGGTAGTCCCGCATCGTTTGCATAAATGGCCATGCGTACAAAAACTGCAATCGATGGTGCAACTGCCTCGATCGGAACAAATTGTAATGAGACGCCTCGTGAAGAACAGCTTCCGCCAGCGCAAACTGCATGACCCCGATGACCCACACTGAAGCAAGCCACACAAGCCAATGGTCAGCGAATAAGGAGACCGCAATCGCAGCTGCGATAATCAACCAGTCTCGCACCACAGCCCAAAGGCCACGAAACGTATTTCGCTCGATGAAATCCTTGGGGGTGATCAGTGCGGAATTTCGGTTTTGTTTTTCAGGTGTTTTCACCGCGAAAGAATCCTCTCCACCAAAAGAGGGGCGCGGTTTGTAACAAACAGAATTCAGTGAATCAACGCTTTCGAGTCAAATGAACCGCCTTTAATTCCATCGCTTCGCTCCCCGGTATGCTCAGCGCTCTGACTCTGAGTTGCGTCAACCCCTCTTTCAGTTGAACGGTCCCTGCATGAATCATTCCCCAATCACGCTCGTAGACCTCCTTCCGGTGGATACGGTCCGCACTGGGCAACATTGGCCCCGAATGCTCTTTCTTTACTGACGTGCTGAGGGTCTCCCCGCCGACTTCAATTCTCAATTCAGTGCCGACATCTGCTTTGGCACAAGCGTATTCCAAGCGAACATCGTATTGTCCCGAAGAAATCACTTTCAGATTCCAGAACGGATACGACTTGGTGCTCGTCCAGTTGTCCACCCAATCGTTGGCCCAACCGGCCGGGCCGTGGTAGCTGATACCGTGTTTTTTGGGGTCTGGTCGAAGACCCTCAACTGGGTGCAAATAGGCGTAATGCCCCTCGAGCACAACTTGATCCCGACCTTCGTGACCGACATGAATCGGAACGCTGCTGAAGCCATTAGATGTGGCTTCCTTGAACCAAGATTCAAACTGATCCTTAAACTTGGCCAAGCGCTTGGGCTGATCACCGGCAAGATTCTTCGTTTGGTGCGGATCGGTTTTCATATCGTACAACTCCCACCCCCGCCGTTCGTCAACAGCTCGCCATCGTTCCGTCCGTACCGCCTTTTTGCTGCCTCTCAAACTCGTCCCACCCCAAGCGGTAAAAAGAGTCCTTCTTGGCCAAGCGGCTTGGTCTCCATTGATCAATCCAACTAAACTTTTGCCATCCAGCGGCTTGGTTTTGTACTTGGTTATTCCGCAGTAATCCATGAGCGTTGGCAACAAGTCGATATGTGCCGTGATTGGCTTGACGACGGTGCCCGGTTTGATGCGCGCGGGATAACGAATGAATAGCGGCACACGGACGCCTCCTTCATGCGCACTACCTTTGCGCCCCTTCATGTTTGCGTTAAAGCGGGCGCCATTAGGCCCATTGTCAGTTAGGAAAATGAACATCGTGTCGTCCGCGATCTTCAACTGCTCCAGCTTGGTCAGGACACGCCCCATGTTGTAATCAATATTTTCAACCATGGCATAGGCGCAGGCGATCTTCGGATCTTCGATGCCCTTCGCCATGTATTTTTGAAAATACTCGTCCGGCACCTGCCAAGGAGTGTGTGGCGTGTTGTACGGGAGGTAGCAGAAAAAAGGCTTCGATTTATTTTCTTCGATGAATTCGATGGCAGCGTCCGTAACGGCATCGATCATAAAACCCTTGGTGGGAACCATCTTCCCGTTGTGGTCGAGTGTTGTGTCAAAATAATTGTTCCAGTGGCCGGCACAAAAACCGAGAAATTCATCGAACCCCTGTCCGTTCGGATGATGTGGAAACTGTGAACCGTTGTGCCATTTGCCAAATGCACCTGTGGCATATCCATTTTGCTTTAACAATTCCGCGATCGTAACCTCATCATCCCGCATGATTTCATGGCCGCGCGTGACCCCATGCACGCCGGTGCGAAGATGATACCGTCCCGTCAAAAGACTGGCGCGTGTTGGAGCACAAACCGGGCTGACATAAAATCGGTCGAAGCGCGCCCCTTCCCTTGCCAGACGGTCATGAACGGGCGTATCGACCAACTCATTGCCATGTGAAGCAACATCACCGAATCCCTGATCGTCGGTTAGGACAATCACTACATTGGGTGGTTTGCCGGCTCCGTCAACAGCTTCGATCAAACCAAGAGCAAAAACGGAAAAGATAGCACGAACAAAAATTGGCACACGAACAGTCTGTCGAAGTAATTGACTCAGCGCCAGAGATTATTTGTGACGAAAACGAAGACTAATCCACCCCTGCTTGATTGCTTGGCAATCGAAAGTGGCGGTGCTCGTATTCCGGTTTATTTGCCTCCATCGCAGCCTCTACCCGTCGATTGAATTCGATTTCGCCAAGAAGCGGAATCGACTCTTCTGGGGGGAGTAACAACTCATGAGGATGATTTGTTTTAGCGCTTGGTTTCCAGCGCTTAGCCAATGAGATCAACTCGGTTTCCTCATAAGTCTTGGCCCCTACGACAAGCAAAAAACTCTTTAGGACCTTAAGCTTGGGAGGAGGGTTGATGCCTCGTTCAATTTTGGACCAAGTTTGGTGGGGTATTTTCAATATCATAGAAAGCTTCCGGGTGTTCGTAGTGTAACGGACACGCAGTTCTTTAAGATATGAATGGAATTCTTTACCCACTAATTTGAATGTAAAATATTGTAATTTATTTTACGTTGAGCGAACTTTTAGCATCTCAGTAAAGAAGGTGCAAGCAACCTCTCATAATCCGCAAGCAACTTTTATAATACACTTGTTTGCTATTGGTATGTGGATGTAGCGTTTCGTCACCTTACGGGGAACAATGTTATGAGTGAAACAATACGCTGGGGCATACTGGGAACCGGCATGATCGCCGGGAAATTCGCTGCCGACTTGAAGTCAACCGAACGGGGCAACCTTTCAGCGATCGGATCCAGAAGCCAAACATCGGTTGACAGTTTTGCATCGGATCACGGCGGCAAA
>CAJXAU010000230.1 GCA_913050205.1 uncultured Verrucomicrobiota bacterium | reverse complement strand
TGCGATGCCAACAAATCCCCTTTCCAGAACAACGCCTTGTCCTCGTCGTTCATCGACGCGCTGGTGTAATTCGGGATCGGCCCGGGCAACTGACCATACTGCGGATGCAACATGCCCTGCGGATAGAGCGATCCGGACACGTTGTCGGTATCGCGATCAGAGTAATACGCACCGAGCGCCCAGTTGAACGTCTCGTTTTCCTTGGAGCTCAACTTGAGTTCCTGCGAAAACTGCTCCACATCCGGCTGGCTCACGCCAATCACCGGGAAGAATCCGATCTGTGGCATGACCACCGGGATCGCGGTGAAGTCAAAGTCCTGCTGCAAATCCTGTTCCCAGCTACGGTACGCTGTCACCGAGCTAAAATCATACTGGCTACCGTCGAACTCGGCCGTCAACGCAAGTGTGTCTACGTCACTGTCGACGTAGCCGGGGAAGTCGCGGTTGACCTTGTGTGGGCCGACGTCGCTCAACGGATTGTAGGTCGGCATGAAGCCGTCGTCGTAGCGCTCGGTCGAACCGGACAATCGTAACGTCCACGGATCGCTTGGCTTGAGAACGAACTGCAGGCGACCCGCCGTCGTCTCGCGGCTGTCAATCTCGGAACCGGTTGGCACATTTTTAATGAATCCGTCCCGGTCGTTGTACAAACCGCTGATACTCACCCCAAGCGACTCGGAGATCGGGCCGCTGGCGTTCAGTCGGTACTCCTGCGAATTATGATCACCGAAACTGAGCCCGGCGTTGCCGCCCCACTCTGCTCCCGGTTGGCGAGTCTTGATGCTGACCACACCCCCCGGCGCCGCGCCGGCACCAAAACGGCTTCCCTGCGGGCCACGCAAAAATTCGATGTGGTCGACATCGTAAAGTGACAGACCACGGGACAGCATGTCGGAGTACGGCACGCCATCGACGTACATGCCAACGGCCGACTGACCGGCACCGAAGCTGTTCTCGCGCAATCCGCGCACGCTGAACTTCGGCATGCGGGTGTTGTTGGCGTCGAACACCGTAAAGTTCGGCAGCGCTGTTTGAATGTCGCGCACCTCCGAGATACCCCCAAGCGTGATCGTGTCGCCGCTCAAAAGCGTTACCGATTGAGTTTCGGTCTCGGGAGCCTGCGAAATCACCATGACCGGCGGCAGTTCGTCGGAGGCTTCCTCTTGCGCGAGGCCCGCTTGGCCAAGCGCACTCAATGTGGCTGCTGTGGTCAACAGAACCGGCTTCTGCCAATTCTTGTTCAGCTTTTGGGTTTGTTTCCTCATAAAAAAACGGCGGGGATTGAGCCCTTAAGCGGCCCAAAACTCAAGCAATAATCAGCACTTGGCCAAGCTGCATAGCCAAGCGCCAACTTTCTGTCATCGGGTTCAGGCGAGAATTTTCTTCAGCACATGCGCCTCCTCCACACCGGTGAGACGGAAATCAAGCCCTTGGAATTTGTAGGTGAATTTCTCGTGCTGAATGCCAAGCAACTGAAGCATCGTGGCGTGAAAGTCGTGCACCGTGACCACGTCCTCTACGGCGTTGTAGCCGAACTCATCGGTATTGCCGTAGCTGATGCCGCCCTTGATGCCCCCTCCGGCCATCCAGAATGAAAAGCCCTTGATGTGGTGATCACGCCCGGAACCCTGCGCCATTGGGGTGCGGCCAAATTCACCGCCCCAAATGACGAGCGTGTCGTCGAGCATGCCGCGTTCTTTCAAATCCTTGATCAGCGCGGCGGACGCCTTGTCAACGTGTTTTGCCGTGGTGAGCACGCCGTTCTTGATGCCGCCGTGGTGATCCCAGCCACGATGGTAAAGTTGAATAAACCGAGTGCCTCGCTCGGCCAGCCGGCGCGCCAACAGGCAGTTGCTCGCGAACGAACCGTCGCCCGGCTTGGCCCCATAAAGATCGAATATGTGTTTCGGTTCCTTCGAGGTGTCGATCAACTCCGGCACGCTGGCCTGCATGCGGAAGGCCATCTCGTACTGGCTGATACGCGTCTCGATTTCCGGGTCGGCCACGGACTTGTTGCGCAGCTTGTTGAGGGCGTTGACGGCGTTGATGACCTCTCCCTGCCCCTTGCTGCTCACGCCCTTCGGGTTGCTGATGTAAAGTACCGGGTCACCGGTCGAATGAAAATGCACCCCCTGATAACGACTCGGAAGGAAACCACTGTGCCATTGGCGCGAGGCGATCGGCTGATCCTGCCCCCCACCGTTGGAGGACAGCACGACGTAGCCCGGAAGATTGTCGCTGCCGTTGCCCAGCCCGTACAGCACCCAAGATCCCATGCTCGGTCGGCCGGAGATTTGCGTGCCGGTGTTCATGAACGTGTGCGCCGGATCATGGTTGATTTGCTGCGTGGTCATCGACCGAACGATGCAGATATCATCGGCGATACTGCCGATGTGCGGCAGTGCCTTGGAGATCGATTGGCCGGATTTGCCGTACTTTTCAAACTCATGCTGCGGCCCAAGGCACTTCAGCGCCTTGTTGCCCTGTAACTGCGCGATCGGTTGTCCGTCGGTGATCGACTTGGGCATCCCCTTGCCGTTCATCTCCGCCAGTTTCGGCTTATAGTCGAGCGTCTCGAGATGCGACGGCCCTCCCGCCATGCAAAGGTGAATCACCCGCTTGGCCTTGGGCGCGAAGTGCAACGGGTTAACCGCCCCGCCGGACGCCAGAGGGGAGACCTCCTTGGCCAAGCCGCGCGGCCCAAGCATCGAGGTCAAGGCCAGCGAGCCGATTCCCACGGAGACGCCGTTCAGGAACGAGCGCCGATTCAGTTGATTGGTGAAGTGTTGTGGATTCATTTTAAAAATCAAAAGCGCGAGGTGGTCTCGTAAAGGTTCATTATGGCGCGGGCGACGGCGGACCACGCGGCGACCGCCTCCGGTTTCAGCACATCGGCTGCGGGCCATTGCCCGGCCGTGGCCGCCTGCTTGGCCGCCTCGGCATCGGCGTTGTATTGGCCGAGCTGCGACTTGGCCAAGCCGAGCAGTATCGAACGTTCCTCGCCCGATGGTTTGCGTGAAAGTGCCCGCTCAAATGCCCAGTCCAGCCGTGCCTCGTCCGTGTTGCCACCGTTCTGCAATATCCGCTCGGCAAACACTCGGGCCGCCTCGACGAATGTCGGGTCGTTCAGCAGCACCAGCGCCTGCTGTGGGGTGTTCGACCGCGCCCGCTCGGCGGAGCACTCCTCGCGGCTGGGCGCATCAAATGCCAGCATGCTCGGGTGTAGAAACGTCCGGCACCAAAACGTGTACAGGCCCCGTCGGTACTGGTTCGCTCCGTTGTCGTGGCTCCACTTGCGCTTGGGAAAGTTCAGATGCTTCCAGTAACCGGCCGGCTGGTATGGCTTGGCGCTCGAGCCGCCCTTGTGGTCAACCAGCAACCCGCTAATACGCAACGCCGCGTCTCGCACCATCTCGGCGTCCACACGGTAGCGGCTCTGGCGAGAGTACAACCGGTTCCCGGCGTCCACCTCGTCCAGCTTGTCATGAGATACTGACGCCTGCCGATAGGCTCCGGAAGTCACGAGCAATCGAACGATGTGCTTCATGTCCCAATCGTTCTTGACGAACTCCGTCGCCAACCAGTCGAGTAACTCCGGGTGCGTTGGTGGCTCGCCCTGCCCTCCCAAGTCGTCCAGTCTCGACGACAGGCCTGTACCAAAAAACAGCTTCCACATCCGGTTAACGTGCGCACGCGAGGTCAGCGGATTGTCACGGCCCATGATCCACTTAGCCAGATCCAGCCGGTTTGCCCTCGCCCCATCTTCGCGCAATTTGGTTTTCGGCAGGAACGCCGGCACCGCAGGCAACACCTCCTCGCCGGAGTCGTCCAGCCAGTTGCCACGCGGGAGGATGCGGGTCATCCGCGGCTTCTCCGTCTCGGTAACCAGCATTGTCTTGATTGATTTCTCGACGCTGGAAAGCCGCTTGCGTGAATCGTCGACGCGCTTACGCAACTCCGCCGTCGCCGGAGCCATGCCAAAATAATGACTCAGCAATGCGGACCGTTGAACTGCCGAGCGCTTGGCCAAGGGCACCTTGATCGCCTCGACCACGTTGCCCGGCAGCTTCGGGTCTTCCTTCTTTTCCAGCTTGGTCAGGGTTTCCGCCTCCCACTTGGCCTGGCCATCGGCA
>CAJXAU010000229.1 GCA_913050205.1 uncultured Verrucomicrobiota bacterium | reverse complement strand
ATCGAAACAGTTCCGCTACCGGCAGGACCGTTAAAACAACGCCTCGATGGCGCGGACTTCACTGGCGGCGACGGTGGAACCGTCGGGCAAGAGGCAGCAACAGCTAATCCATCAATTGATACGGAAGCACGGAGATCAGAGCGCTGAGTGGGAGCGAAGCATTTCAAATGAAGCCCGTTGAATCCGTTGTGAGCATCCGAATCCCCGCCGCTTGATCCAAACGGTCAATCGTTCAGATTGAACGTTGAAGAAGTGGAGCGGGTCATGGAACCCCTCGGCGCGATAGCGCCCTCCATTCTCCTAAGAAAACTCGCTGTGGAGGCCGGGAGGCCAGTCAACCGCTCTGTATCCTCAAAACTCCAATGAATAATGGTCTGAGAAAGTGAAAACCCAACGGTCTCTCCCTTTTCTCAATGAATCTCATAGAGTTTCAATGAGGGGGTGAGTGAGCGCTTCATTTCCCTTCAGTTTTCTTCAGTTTGAAGTGAGTCTTCGGTGAGTCCACTTGCCGTCGTCAAGGCTCAACTCATGTAGGTGACCGTTACTTCCCTCGTAAAGGTAGTAACGCGTGCCGGTTTTGCCATCAACCCAACCGATGGGATCGCCCTTGGCCTTCGGTGCTCCGGCGAGTTTTGAGGGCTGGGTCATGGCCCATGTTTCGCCCCGATGCACCCCCTCACGAATGCCACCCTCAGTGTCGCGGAACGCCAGGTAGTGCCTGCTATTCTCTGCGTCGCTGAACAGCGTGAACGCCCCTGCCAGTTGGTCGGTTGTTTGGTCGATCGGGAACTGGTTCATGAACCGTTGACCGATCTCCTTTGCGTAAACCAAAGTGTTGTGTTCGCCCTGATAGGTGCGGTAGCCCGGGACCCGCCGGCGTTCGTTCCAGTCAAAGACAAACGGCCGCCGCCTTGGCCAGGCGCGAGCAGCGAGAAAAACGGCCTCCCGTCTGCCCTTCACCGTAAAACCAAGCGGTTGCCCAAGCGCGGGCAGTCGATGCACGCCGTCGGTTCGCCAGGATCGCTGGTTCGGCGTGGCCGTGTTCAGGTCGAGCGATTGTTCATACGGCACGCCAAATATCGAGAGATACATCACATGCAACGTTGAACCCTCCAGCGAAGCCACCACGCCACCTTCGGCCCGGGGCATGGCGGGTAGCGGAAAGTGCCGCCATTGGCCGTCACGCCACAGTTCATGGATTTCCCCAAGTTCATCGACATAGACCACGTGTGGAACACCGTTTGCGACCACCACCGAGGGGTCGGCCGACGCCTTCGACAGGCCCATCTGCCTAGTCAGATTTTGCCGGGTCCACTTCCCCTCCGCTCCAGCGTTCGACACGCTT
Organism: uncultured Verrucomicrobiota bacterium; assembly: GCA_913050205.1. Lineage (GTDB taxonomy): Bacteria > Verrucomicrobiota > Verrucomicrobiia > Limisphaerales > UBA1096 > UBA1096. Next base: position 2,803 of record CAJXAU010000229.1, on the reverse strand, counting down.
GAGTGCTCGTAGATGTGTCCGTCCGTCCCGCGGTAGACCAGTCGGCGCTCGTCCCCCGCAAGGGCGTACAGCGCCGGGCGACCCGCAGCTGGCGGATAGAGGGGCATGGCAGAAGCCGTCCAGTCATCGCTGCCAGGAGCGGCAATGAGTTCACTCCATTCGCCATGAGCATCTCGATGGACAACGTGGCGATAACCGGCCTCGTTTTGAAGTCGGGCTAGTCCGGGATTGGAAACCGGCTTGTTGCGGAACGCAAAGTAGTCGTTCGTCCATCTGCGGAAATTTTCTCCAGCGATTCGCCCGAACTCCTCGACCTCTTCAATCTTCCGGTGCCAGACCTTGATGTCATATTGACGTGCCCGATATTCGTGCGCGACCTCGTTGGCGATGGCATCCCTTAACTGCCGGGTTCGACGCAGCACGTTCTCCTCCGACAGCGCCCCGTCCAGATGTCGGCGGACCTCCGCCTGATAATACTCACGGTACTCCGGGTTGCCGAGTAGCGCGATGAACATCTTTCGCTGCGTACTGAAGCCGTAGGCGCCACCGCTGTCAATAAACGCGTAGGAGTCGGAGTCAGGCTTGTAGGGGCCGCCGCGGAAGGCCCACTCGGAGTCCCAGCACATGAATCGCCATTTGCCGTCCGGCACTCGGCGCGCCGCGTACCAGTTGTTGTGAGGCCAATCATAATTTTGTCCCCACAGGTTCACGATCATGTAGGCGGTGAAGTCTTCGATATCGACGCGCTGATTAAGCGCCTTGTAATTCTCCTTCTGGGAAATATCGGTTGAACCAATGAAGCGGCCCAGTTCCTCCCACGCATCACGAGTTCCGCTAAGGATCGTGTTCCCGGTTTTCATGATGTCAAACTCCCCCTTGCCGATGTGCGACGCCAGGAACTCCTCGTCCATCCGTTCAACAAGGTTGTACACCCCGTAGTTCTTGCCGTTGACATAGAGCAGGCACCACGTCCCGCTTGATACCAGCCCTCCCATATCCTTGTGAAGGTCCCGCATCAACTGGTCGCGAATGTAGGCGCCGCTGGGTGCGCGGTCATTGCCGTTGGCCCTTAGTATCAGCTTGTCGAAATCCTTGACGCCAGCCATGGGGATGATGTTGTACTTCAGCTTGGGCAAGCCGTATCCGTCCCTGAAATAGGCACGGTACGACTTCTTCGCCTTGAAATCGCCTCGGCGAGAAAAGCCACCGTGCAAGCGCAGGCCGAATCCGGTCGACACCTTTCGTTTGCCCTTCGTGTTGAAGATTTCCATGTGCGAGGTGCGCTCGCTGCCCCGGCCGGTGGCATTGCTGCGCATGTGTACCTCGTAAAACTCCTCCGGCTTCATCGAGATTGACATCACCGGCAGCGTCGGTTGCCGCCCGACAAGGTAGGTAGCCGATTTGACCGCCCCAACGCGCTCCTCACCCAAGAATGCCGCCGCACGAAACAGTCCCGTCTTGTCCAGTTGAATCGGCCCATCCACCCGTTGACTCTTGGCAGTCGGCTCGGCTCCATCACGAGTGAAGCGGATGTCCACCGCTGTTGATCCTTCAGCGGTGATCCGCACCTCAACCCCGGCCCCATAAAAACCAGGTTTGGGCGAAAACTTCAGCTTCGGCTCGACCGGTTTGACCTGTTGCGGGCCGGCGTTGAGCGCACCCGGGGTGGGCGTCAGGAAAAAGCCCCATTTGCGATCTCCGCCCGGTGCCCGGCCGTACGACTGGTCCGCAACCTGTTCTCCGTAGCGGATGCTGTCCACGATCTGCCCATTCGGTTGGCTCAGATTCAACTCGCCGCCTTTTCTGGCCAGTCGAAAGCTTGCGTGCAGCGTGGTCGGCAGAAAACCCAACGCGGCCTTCAGACTCATGTCCGTGCTGCCCCGGCCGGAGTTCAGGCCCGCGATGGCCAGCACATTGTCGCCCTTGCGCAGCAACTCCACATGGGACGAGAGATCAAATCGATCCGCCGTGCCCGCCTCGCGTCCAGCCGTGGCCATGCTGTTCACATGCAACGGGCCTCCGGGTGCGTTCGCTGCCGCGACACGGGCACCATTCAGGTAGGCCACAAAGCCGTCATCAAAATCCACCTCCAGCACGAGCGACTGCGACATCGGCAATTCCTTCAGTTGGAACCTGTGTCGCAGCAAAACCAGCGAAGTGCCGACCGGCAGCTCGGTGGCGTCATCGTCATCCCCGTAGCCGAAACCCGCTTGCCCAAGCGCAAACCCGCTGTCGTCAAACTCCATTCCGGACCAGTCATCGGCCACTTCGCCACGGCGCGACGGCACGAGGTATTTCCAATGCGCATTGTCCGGAACGAGGGTCAACTTAAACGGCAGCGTCGCCGCCGAGGTGCGCAATGCTTCGGGAGAAAGAGACACACGATCCAACCCGGACATCCAGACGACATGGTATCCGCCCGGTGCGATGACAATGTTTGGCAGTTCCCACGTATCTGGCTCGGTTTCGCCGTTCGTCAGCCGGAACTTGGCCAAGCGCAGCACCTCGCTGCCAGTGTTGTGAAGTTCCAACCAGTCGCTGCTACCGCCCTCATCATCCAGCGCACCGCCTCGGTTAGAGGCGAGCAACTCGTTAATCCACAGCGGATGCGCCGGAACCGGCGACTTGGTTTCAGCAGCGGAGGAGATCGCCAAAGTGAAAAACAGGAAAAGTGGGATTTTTTGGAGCATAAACCTGATTTGAGGACAGCCAATCTTGCTGAATTCAGGCACTCCAGCAAGAGCAATCCTCCGCTTGGCCAAGTCCAGATTGCTCATAAATTCGAGTATCGTAGAAACCTATG
>CAJXAU010000228.1 GCA_913050205.1 uncultured Verrucomicrobiota bacterium | reverse complement strand
GCCAGCGTCGGCTGGTAACCCACGGCACTTGGTGTGCGACCCAGCAGCGCGGACACCTCGGAGCCGGCCTGTGAGAATCGGAAGACGTTGTCGACGAACAACAGCACGTCCTGATTTTTCTCGTCTCGGAAATACTCGGTGATGGCGAGACCGGTCAGCGCCACGCGAAGACGGGCACCCGGAGGCTCGTTCATCTGGCCGTAGATCAGGGCCACCTTGGACTCGCTGAGGTTGTCCTGCTTGATCACGCCGGCCTCGGACATTTCGTGGTAAAGGTCGTTGCCCTCACGGGTACGCTCACCGACACCCGCGAACACGGAATAACCGGAGTGCAGCTTGGCGATGTTGTTGATGAGCTCCATGATGACCACGGTCTTGCCCACACCGGCACCACCAAACGCACCGACCTTGCCGCCCTTGAGGAACGGGCAGATGAGGTCGATGACCTTGATGCCGGTGGTCAACAGCTCGGCGGAGGTGGCCTGCTCGGTCAACGGCGGAGCCTGGCGGTGAATCGGGTAGTGCTTGTCGGCTTCCACCGGGCCGCGTTCGTCCACCGGGGAGCCGGTCACGTCGAGCACGCGGCCCATCACGCCGGCGCCCACCGGCACGGAGATGGCAGCGCCTGTGTCGATGATATCCATGCCGCGCTTGAGTCCCTCGGTGGTGGACATGGCCACGGCGCGAACCCAGTTGTCGCCCAGGTGCAGCTGCACCTCGAGGGTGAGCTTTACCTTTTCTCCGTTGACTTCGAAGTCAACCGTGAGGGCGTTGTAGATGGGAGGCAAGGCCTCGGTGAACTCTGCGTCAACAACCGGGCCGATGATCTGTACAATCTTACCTTTGTTCATTCTTGATTATGTTCGTTTTAGTTAAAGTCTTGGGGTTAACCGAGGGCCATTTGTGCCGTCGTGATTTCAAGCAGCTCCGAGGTGATGGAGGCCTGACGAATCTTGTTGTACTCCAACGTGAGATCCTTGATGAGCTGGTTGGCGTTGTCAGTCGCGTTTTTCATGGCGACCATTCGTGAGCTGTGCTCACTGGCCTTGGACTCGAGTAAAATCTGGAACACCTGATAGTTCAGGTAGTGGGGGAGCAGGCTGCTGAGCACCTCGCCGGCGTCCGGCTCGAAAAGAAATTCCAAGCCACTTGCCTCAAGTTCCTGCCCCTCGTTTTCGCCGGACACCGAGGCTTCCACGCCCTTGATCTCACCGATGGGCAGCAACTGGCGCAAATCCGGTTTCTGATTGATGGTGGAGATGAAATTCGTGAAAAGCACGTCCACGGCATCCACCTTGCCCTCGGTGAAGAGGTCCACTGCGAACTTGGCAATGGTGCGGGCGTCGGAAAATTCCGGCACATCCGCATAGCTCAACTCGGCGGCCAATTCGCGGCCGGTGCGGCCGACGAACTGCGCACCTTTGCGACCGGCACAGATGAAAATGGAGCTCTCCTTGTCCACTTGGGAGGCGTCACGGAGCAGGTTGGTGTTGAGCGCACCGCAAAGACCCTTGTCTGTACTGACGAGGACGACGGCACGCTTGCCGGTGTCGCTGCGTTTTTCGGTGAGCGGATGCTGGAAGTCGGTGACCGTTGCGGTGACTTCCGACAGCACACGGTTCATCAAGTCCGCGTAGGGCCGACCGGCCATGGCTGCGTCCTGTGCACGGCGCATCTTGGACGCCGCCACCATCTGCATGGCCTTGGTGATCTGGGCCGTGTTCTTGACCGACTTGATGCGTCGGCGAATGTCGCGCGTGCTGGGCATGCGTCAGTTCCGGTTAAAAGGTTTTCTTGAATTCGTCGATGGTATCGGAGACCTCGGCCTCGAGCTCGTCGCCCAGTTTGCCCTCGGTCTCGATCTTGCGGAGCAGATCCTTTTTGCGTGTTTCGAGATACTCGCGGAGCTGGTTTTTGAAATCTCCGACCTGCTCGACTTCCACGTCGTCAAATTTGCCGTTCTGCACCGCCCAGAGTGTGACCACCTGCGTGGGGACAGAGAGCGGGTTGTATTGGTTCTGCTTGAACACCTCGACGATGCGCTTGCCTCGGTCGAGCTGCTGCTGGGTTTTCTCGTCCAGATCAGAGCCGAACTGCGCGAAGGCGGCCAACTCGCGGAATTGTGCGAGGTCGAGTTTCACCGTGCCGGCCACCTGTTTCATGGCCTTGATCTGCGCGGCTGAGCCCACACGGGAAACCGACAAACCCACCGACACCGCAGGGCGAACACCCTGATAGAACAGGTCGCCCTCGAGGAAGATCTGTCCGTCGGTGATGGAAATCACGTTGGTCGGGATGTATGCCGAGACGTCACCGGCCTGTGTCTCAATGATCGGCAGGGCGGTAAGCGAGCCGTTGCCGTAGTCCTTGCCCACGCGGGCGGAACGCTCCAGCAGGCGGCTGTGCAGGTAGAACACGTCACCCGGATAGGCTTCGCGACCTGACGGACGCTTCAACACGAGCGACACCTGACGATAGGCGACCGCGTGCTTGGAAAGATCATCGTACACGATCAGCGCGTCCATGCCATTGTCCATGAACCACTCACCCATGGCAGCCCCGGCGAACGGCGCGAGGTATTGGTTGGTGGCACTGTCTGATGCGGTCGCCGCCACTATGATGGTATGCTCGAGTGCGCCGGCTTCCTCTAGCACGCTGATCACCTGGGCAACGTTCGAGCGCTTCTGGCCGACGGCCACGTAAATGCTGTAAACTGGGCGGTAATCCGTGTCCCCGGCGGCCTCGGCGGCCTTGTTCATGCGCGACTGGTTAATGATCGCGTCGATGCCGATGGTGGTCTTGCCGGTCGAACGGTCGCCGATGATCAACTCACGTTGGCCACGGCCAATCGGGATCATCGCGTCGATCGCCAAAATTCCGGTCTGCAGCGGCTGATCCACGGACTTTCGTTTCACGATACCGGGAGCGATTTTTTCCACCGGATAGGTCGCGTCACCCTGGATGTCGCCTTTGCCGTCGATCGCTTGGCCAAGAGCATTGGTCACACGGCCAAGCAGGCTCTTGCCGACCGGCACCTGCAGCAGCTTGCCGGTGGCCTTGACCTCCTGCCCCTCGCGGATGCCGGTGAAGTCGCCCAGCACGATGGCGCCGACCTCGGTTTCCTCGAGGTTCAAGGCCAGGCCGGTGACTCCGTTGCCGAAGTCGAGCATCTCGTTCATCATCGCCCCTGTTAGGCCCTCAATCTTGGCCACACCGTCTCCGGCTTCCCGGACGATGCCGACGTTTTCCTTGGCGACCTCGGTTTTGGCGCCTGCGATTTGCGCTTCGATTTCCTGAAGTAGGTTACTCATTTTTGTTAGGTTAAATTGGTTTAAAAGGATTCTTCCAGCTTGGCCAAGCGGGTGCGGACACTGCCGTCGTAGACATCGCTGCCCACCTTCACGCGCATGCCGCCGAGCAGTTCGGCGTTTTCAGTGAATGAATAGCTCAGGTTGTTGCCGTAGAGCTTGGCCAAGTTTTCCTTCACTTGGTTTTGTTGAGAGTCGTTTAATGCCACCGCGCTTTGCACATCGGCCGTGCGACGCTGCACGTCCAGCTTGACCAGGCGATGCAGGTGGGAGAGGACCGCCACGTAGTCGCGCGGCTTCTTTTCCGTCAACAGCTTCACAGTCTCGCGGACCTTTTCGTCGCTGAGGTTGCCCTCGACGTGGCAGGCCTGGAAAAGCTGCTTGGCTTCGCGCTGGGCTTGGCGGCTGATCTTCATCAGGCGGCGATTTCCTTGTTGGCGTCCTCGATCAGGCGCTGCTGGTCTTCCGCGGTCAGCACCTTGCCGGTTACCTTGCAGGTGGTCTCGACCACCAGTCGGCCGACTTCCTGTTTCAACTCGGCCATCAACTTGTCGCGCTCGGCGGCGGCGGCCTCCTGAGCCTTGGCGATGATCGCTTCGGCGGAGGAGATCGCTTCCTGCGTCTTGGCTTCCTTGAGTTCCGCCGCTGCAGAGCGGGTTTCCTCGATCAACCTGTTGGCCTCAGTACGCGCCTCTTCGAGAATCTTGTCGCGGGCGGACTCGGTCTCGGCCAACTCGGACTTAATTTTCTCGGCGTTGGCCTCGGCCTCGGCGATGCGCGCCTTGCGTTGCTCGAGCATATCGAGCACCGGCTTGTAGGCAAATTTCTTGAGGAGCAGGGCAACGATTATGAAGGCGATTAACTGGGAGATGAACA
>CAJXAU010000227.1 GCA_913050205.1 uncultured Verrucomicrobiota bacterium | reverse complement strand
CACCCGGCGGAGACGTGGTCACCATCAAGCATCTTCGCTCGTTGATGAACGAAAATCTCGAGCCTTCCGACACGAAAACCATCTTCACCGCCGAGGGAATCGTCACCACTCACACCAACCTGACTGGAGGCAGTCATTCTCTGTTTTATTTTCAGGACGAAACGGCCGGTATCGCGGTTTACTTTCGGAGCGGCAAATCGAGTCACCCAAAACCGGGCGACAAAGTTCGCGTCGCGGCTCCGCTTGGCCATTACAACGGTCTGCTTCAACTTGTGCCGGATGCCAGCAAGCCACTTCATTTGGTTAAGACTATCAGTAAGGACAATGCTCTGCCTGAGCCGATCGCCATCGACTTTTCAACCGTGAACGACGCCACGGCGATGGAGCGTATCGAGGGCTCGCTTGTGGTCGCTACCGAAGTGGAAATCGATAACAAAGGCGGGTCGAAGTTTTCCGGTGGCACAAACTACACGCTGAACGATACCGATGGACAGACGCTCACCATGCGCATCGACTCTCGCGTTAAGTCGATCATTGGCCAGCCATTTCCCGGAGACGTCGTCAATGTCACCGGTGTCCTCTCCCAATACATGCGCGACCGGCCACGTGAAGGCGGCTATCAATTGATGCCTACGCGGATTGAGGATATCAGCGGACCAAAACTGCCAACGATCGAGTTTACGATTCGCTTTGAAACACTCATTCGCCCCGGTCGGCCGTTGGAGGGATCCAACGTGGATCATTTTATTTTGCCGGGGGAAACCGCTGTGATTGAAGCCCTCATTAGGAATCCCGCTGAAAAAAAGGCGGCCACCGTGACGCCCACCGGTAACTGGAATCTCACAGAAAATGACGCCAATGAAACCGTTGCCAAGCTGGTTTTGTCGCCAAGTGAAGCCGATAAGGGCGCCTTGCTGGACATCGCCCTTGAGGCGGAGAATATCGAAGGCTCACAATTGTTTGAGTGGCAGATTTATGTGCCAAGCGCTTCGGAACAGCAGGTTGAGATCACGGAGATCTTGGCCAACCCTACAGCCAAGGAATCCGATCCTCAGTACAATCCGCTGCGCCGTGAAACACCGAGTAGTTCAAACAAAATCAGTGTGGAGGACGAGTACATCGAGATTGCCAACCTTGGCCAAGTGGACGTGGACATGGAGGGCTGGAGCCTCTCCGATGCGGTTGCACTTCGGAGCAACTTTTACGAGGGGGATGTCTTGGCCAAGCGCGGTGCGGTCATCGTTTACGGGGGACGTCTGTCCGGTTCCGAGCCGATTTTGGGTGATGGCGTGTTGGCGCTGCCAGCAACGGAGAGCACCAGCGGGCTCGGCCTTAACAATAGCGGTGACACCGTCACGCTGCGCAACGCCGAGGGATACGTCATCGACCGAATCAAATTTGGAAAAGCCCCAGGCGGGGGATCGCTCACCCGGCATCCCGGGCCAAGCGCTCCCTTCGTGGCGCACGCCAACATCGCCGGAAAGGGCATCTCTCCGGGAGCTTGGCCAAGCGGCGCCCCGTTCACCGAGGAGCCGTTCTTGCCAGTGCCGGAAGTTGTCATCCGCGCGGAAGTGATTGACGGAAAAATAAGTTTAAGTTGGGAGGCTGCCCCAACGGCGACGTACACTGTGCTTGGCAGCCAAGCGGTGAACGGCCCTTACAAGCCACTTACCGAGAGGTTGGTGTTCGACGGCGGCAGCGGTTCGTTTAGTTCACCAGCCAAGGCGGCTACCCAATTTTTCATCATTAAGGTAGATTAACCAATCGTGAAGAGACTCATCATCATCCTGTTGCTCGGGATTGTGCTTGGCCCGCTTGGCCAAGCGCAGACTTCGATCCGCGTGGCAACGTACAACATCGAGAATTACATCCTCTCGCCTATCCAAAACCGACCGCTCAAGACCAAGCTGGCCCAAGCCAAGGTGGTCGAAAGCATCCTCGCAGCCAAGCCGGACGTACTCGCGCTGCAGGAAGTTGGCACGACCAAGGCCTTGGCCAAGCTGCAGAAAGACTTGAAGGCCAAGGGGTTAAGCCTCCCGTATGTGGAGCACTTGAAGTCGTTCGACCCGGCAATTCACGTGGCGTATCTGAGCCGGTATCCGTTCAGGAAAATCACGAAGCACGACAACGAAAGTTACCTGCTCAACGGTCGACGACTGCACGTCGGTCGCGGTTTTGCCGAGGTGCAAATTACGGTGCGGGGCTATGACTTTTCGCTGATCAACGCGCACCTGAAGTCCAAGCGTAAAGTGCCCGAGGCCGACCAGGCGGAGATGAGGCTGCAGGAGGCCTACCGGTTACGGCGTATTATCGATGCCCGGTTGAAAACAAATCCCGACATCAACCTCGCCGTGCTCGGGGATTTTAATGACTACTATAATTCCAAGCCGGTCAAGGCGATCGTGGGACGCGGAAACTCACGCCTCATCGACACACGACCAAGTGAACGCAACGGCGACAGCGGGCCCAACCTGAAAAACAGCAAATGGTTTCCGCGTGATGTCTCGTGGACACATTTTTACGGCGTCGAGGATGTCTATTCGCGGATAGACTATATTATGCTCAGCCCGGGGATGAACCGCGAACTCGACCGTGCAAATTCATGGATTCCAGTCATCGCAAACTGGGGCCATGGATCGGATCATCGACCTGTGGTGATTTCGCTGATCGCGAGAGACCGGTAATGAGCCGGCCTTCGGTTCTCGTTTGAATTCGCTTCGGCCGCTCGTATAGTGCGCGTCCCTTGCGGGATGCCATGAGCAGGAGCCCCACCAGCGCTATACCAGACAACTGGTCCATTGAAGAAGCCAAGCGGACGTACCATATCGACCGCTGGGGGTTGGGCTATTTTGACATCGACGCAGGGGGCAGAGTCGTGGCCAAGCCGCGCCCAGACAACGGCGGGGCAACCATCCGTATTACGGACATCATCGCCGAGGCACGAGAGCGCAATCTCCGCACGCCTTTGCTGATCCGGTTTCAGGACATTCTCCGGCACCGCGTTCAGACGATCAACGCCGCCTTTGCCCGTGCGATCGCAGAGTACGATTATCAGGGAAGTTACCGTGGGGTTTTCCCAATCAAAGTGAATCAACTCCGCGAAGTAGTGGAGGAAATTTTAATCGCCGGCGAGTCGCATCAAACCGGCCTTGAGGTGGGCAGTAAACCGGAATTGTTTGCTGCGCTCGCCCTCCACGAGCAGCCCCACTCACTGATCATCTGCAATGGCTACAAGGACGAGGCTTACATCCGGATGGCGTTGCTTGGGCAAAAGATGGGAAAGACCATCGTGCTGGTGGTCGAGAAAATGGAGGAACTGGATCCCATCGTGGCGGTGTCCCGTGCAATGGGCGTGAAGCCGGTCCTCGGTGTACGCGTGAAACTGTGGAGTAAGGCCGACGGTAAATGGGCAGCCAGCGGCGGGGAAAATGCCAAGTTTGGTCTGGGCACGGCAGAACTGCTGGAATTGGCCAAGCGCTTGGCCAAGGCTGACTTGGCTGACTGTTTTCAACTGTTGCACTTTCACATCGGCTCGCAGGTGCCCGACATTTTCACCGTCAAAAAAGCGGTCCAGGAAGCCTCACGCTATTACGCCAAGCTGTACAAAATGGGTTTCCCGATTCGCTGGTTCGATGTCGGCGGCGGGCTTGGCGTCGACTACGACGGCAGTCGATCGAAGAGTGATAGTTCAAAAAACTATTCCCTGCAGGAGTACGCCAACGACGTGGTGTATCACGTGGCGGAGGTCAGTAATGGCGAAGGCGTGCCGCATCCGGAGATCATCAGCGAAAGTGGCCGGGCGATTGTTGCCCACCATAGTGTGTTGGTGGTCGAGGCGTTCGGCCGCGAGACAAAGGGGAGGGAGCTCGAGCACATTTCCTACGGGGAAAAGGAACATGACTTCGTCCGGGAGCTGCTCGAGCTGCGCAACCGGCTCGATGCCTCCGGTAAGTTGGAAGCCTGGCACGACGCCAAGGAAATCAAGGAGGCAGCGCAGAGCATGTTTAACATCGGCATCCTTGAGTTGGAGGACAAAGCCAAAGTCGAGTCGTTGTACTGGGAAATCAGCCAGGCGGTGGTGAGGGACTTCGGCGACCGCTCGATGGTGCCGGAGGAGATTCGTCAACTGGACGAGAACCTGTCCGACCAATACCTCTGCAACTTCTCCGTGTTCCAGTCACTGATCGATCACTGGGCGTTGAAAC
>CAJXAU010000226.1 GCA_913050205.1 uncultured Verrucomicrobiota bacterium | reverse complement strand
GTTATCTCAAAAAAGTCCAGACGGCGGCGGGGGCGATGATGAGGGCGGGCAGGTAGTCGGCCAGCTGAATGCGGCGAATTTCCAGCAGCAGCAGCGGGATGCAGAGGACGATGAAGCCGCCTGTTGCCGTGACTGAATCGAGCAGCAGCGCCGCCTCCGGGAGGGCGTCCAGCCATTGTTTGACTCCACTGGCGAGTAGCGTCAGGGAACCCTGATAGATCAACACCGGGAGTGCGGCGAATAAAACGCTCCAGCCGAATGTGGTGGCAAAGGTCATGGTCGAGACGCCGTCCATCACCGATTTGATGGCGAGGATTTGTATATCGCCGGTAAGCCCATCCTGAATCGGGCCGAGCAGTGACATCGGCCCCACGCAAAACAAAAGGGAGCAGGTAATGAACCCCTCGCTCGGCGGATGTTTCTCGTCTGACTCCTCGGCGGCTTTCGTGAATTTTTTTCGAGCTGTTGCCCCTAGTTTGTTGAGTCGCCGTTGTATCCCAATTTTCGTTCCAACCCACTTGCCGACTCCCAGTGACAGCATCATGAGAAAAAACAGGTATCCCCGCAATAGCCACCCGCGTGAGGTTTCGGTGAACGCCAGTTCGGTCGTCGCTCCCTGACCCAGCCCCGTCGTCTTGCCGGGATATCCCAACGCGATGGGTGGCTGTGGCTCATCGGAATAATCCCCGGATTCAATGATGTCCATCGATGTGATTGCACCGTCGAGTGTGACCGTTGCCACTTTCAGTCGCGCCGTCCGAGCCGCCTTGCCGCCGACCGGCTCAAGGATGTCGCCAACCTGATAGCCAGTTCCGCCTTGGGCTGGGTTTGACCAGTTCAATTTCAGAGGGAAGCTACCGGTCAGGCCATCCCAAATCATCATGAACCCGATCACCAACGATACCAATGCAAGCAGTGACTTCAGTGACTGCTGGGTTTTCGCCGAGATACTGCGGAATATAAACAGCCCGGCCAGCCCTCCGGCGAGGATGCATGCGGTATTGAGAATAGTGCCGAGGCCGGTCACGCGCGGAGGTTGGGCGAGCCGGTTGCCGGAGACAAGGCCAATGCCGAGGCTGGCAGGTTCAACGCCGCGAGCCAACCGGCGGCCTTGTTGAGTGTTTCTTCGTACTCGGCCTCCGGGTCGGAGTCGGCAACGATGCCCGCGCCCACGTGAAACCAAGCCCTGCCCTCACGACAAACGGCGGTGCGGATGAGGATGTTCAACTGACTCTCGCGGTTGAAACCAAGGTAGCCGAGGCAGCCGGTGTACGGCCCTCGAACCACTGGCTCCAGTTCATCGATAATCTCCATCGCACGAATCTTAGGCGCGCCGGTGATGCTGCCCCCGGGGAAGCTCGAGGCCAAGGCCTGCAAGTGTGCCACGCCCGGTCGCAGCCGCCCGGTTACTGTCGAGACAAGGTGCTGCACTTGGGCGAACCGCTCAAGCTTGGCCAAGTCCGGCACGCTTACCGAGCCAAACTCGCAAAACCGGCCAAGGTCGTTGCGGAGCAGGTCGGTGATCATCACCAATTCAGAGCGTTCCTTTTCGCTCGACTGCAATTCGTATCCAAGCCGGGCATCAAGGTCGGGCGTGATGCCGCGAGGCCGCGTGCCTTTGATTGGCCGCGTGGTCACTTGATTACCGCTCAGTTGCAAAAACTGTTCCGGCGACGAGCTGGCCAATTGAAATTCGCCACACTGCATAAACGCCGAGAACGGTGCGGGCGAAGCGGTGGCTAAACGCCGGTAAAGCGACCAACCGTCGAGTTCGGTTGCCGTGGCCAGCCGGTGCGTGAGGTTGGCCTGATAAATGTCTCCCTGCCAAATGTAGTCGATGATCCGCCGTACCCCGGCGCAGTACTCCTCGCGGGAGAGGGTGGAGGTGATTGCATGTGCTTTCGCTTGGCCAAGCGCGGCCGCGGTTGCCTCCACTTGGCCAGGCGCGGCAAGGTGTTTGGTCCAAAACTCGACGGCGGCTTGCGCGCGCTTGGGGCATCGTTCACCCTCCTCATCCAGCCCGGTGGAGATCAGCCACACCTTGCCGAGTTGATGATCGAATACGACGAGACTGTCGTAAAACCCGACGCTGCACTCCGGCAGCTCGAGGTCATTTCGGGTGGTCAAGGGCAGTCGTGGCTCGACGAACTGTTTCAGCTCGTAACCGAAGTAACCGAAGCAGCCACCAAGCGGAAAGGGGAGGTCGATCTCCTCGAGCAGTTCGTAGCGATTGGCCAGACTCTCGAGCAGTTTCCATGGGTTGCCAAATAGCGTGCGCTCTCCGGCGGCCGAGCGAATGATGCAGCGCGAGCCGAACGATTCGAACCGTAGAAACGGCCGGGCTGCGACAAGGCTGAACCGATCGGAATGCTCCATCGTGCCGGAGCGCAACAGGATCGTGCCGGGCGAGGAGTGCAGCCGAGCGGTCAGCGATTCAGGCGTGTGCCGGGTTTCAACTTCCTGGATGAGTGGCGGGGACATCGGTTAAAACTCCAGCCACTTACGAAGATGGCGACTGCTTTTTAACGGGCTGACGAGGGAAAGGCAGAGCCGGTTCGACTGGAAAAAATCGTGGGCGGCACGGCGGAGATCCCCCGGTCGCACTTCATGCAGCCGATCCTTGATTTGATCAGGCGGGATGATTTTGCCGAAGCCCAGCAGTTGTTCGGCGACCCAGTTCATTTGGTTTTCCGTGCTCTCTAGTGACAACTCCAGTTGGCCGATAAGGTAGTCGCGAGCGCGGCGGAGTTCACCGGCGGTCGGGGCTTTTTCGCGGAGGCGGCGCAGCTCGGTCACGGTCAGCGCGAGGGCCTTCTGCGTGTTACTGGTATCGAGCCCGGCGGCGATCGTGAGGCTGCCGGTGTCGTGATAAAAGTTGGGCGTCGAGTAGATGCTGTAGGCCAGACCATGCTCTTCGCGGATGGATTGGAATAGACGCGAACTCATGTTTTCGCCGAGTACGGCGTTGAGCAGGCGCAGCGCAAAACGGCGCGGGTCGTGGCGCGAGCAGGTGCGGAAGCCAAGCGCGAGCTGGGTTTGCTCCATCTCGCGGGTGTACAGGCAGATTTCCGGCTTGGCCTGTTGCTGAACAGCCGGGAACCATCCAGATTGCTCGCCCTGCGGCGTGCGCTTGGCCAAGCGCTTGGCCAAGTGCAACAGGTCGGCATGCCGAATGTCGCCGGCGGCCACCACCACAGTTGAGCCGCTGACGTAGTGTCGCGAATGAAAACCGGCCAGTTCACGTTTGCGCGTGCGGTTGAGGCTGCGCTCGGTGCCGGCGATGGAGCGGCCAAGCGGCTGGTTGGGCCAGAGGGTTTCGTCGGACAGCTCCAGCACGTGCTGTGACGGCTGGTCGTAGGTCATCGCAATCTCCTCCTTGATGACGCTGCGTTCGCGGGTGATCTCGCGCCGGTCAAAAACCGGGTTGAGATACATGTCGGCCAAAACGTCCATCAACTTGGCTGCCTGACTGGCATGGGCACGCGCATGGTAGCAGGTGTGTTCCTCGCTTGTGCAGGCGTTGATGTAGCCGCCAATGCCCTCGACCTCACGGGAGATCTGCGCGGCCGTGCGGCGCTTGGTTCCCTTGAACAGCATGTGTTCAAGAAAGTGACTGATACCGTTCTCTGATTCGCGCTCGCAACGGCTGCCGACCGCCGCCCAGATACCGAGGCTGACGCTGGCCATGTGCGGCATTTCCACGGTGGCAAGGCGAAGTCCGTTGGGCAGTTGAGTGACGTGATACATCCGTGACCGGTTTCCTCCCGGGGTGCCGATTAAACGGCGGCGGAGCGATGGGGGTCAATCCTTAGCCGATTGTTTTTGAAACGGCGCGTCGTTAAGAAGTTTGACTCAACATTCATTCCATTCTAAGCAGCCTTATGCAGATTGAGAACCTGAAAATATTTTGTGACCTGGCGGAGAGCCGCAGTTTCACCAGTGCGGCCCGGATAAACGAAATCACCCAGTCGGCGGTGAGCCAGCAGATCAACATGCTGGAGAAACATTTTAACGCACTGCTGATCGAGCGCAGCAAAAAGATGTTCCGCCTGACCAAGGAGGGGCAACTGCTCTACAAGTACAGCAAGGAGATGATTGACTCGTACGAGACGCTCAACAGCCGAATGCAGTCGCTACAAAACATGGTGTCGGGCAACATCCGCGTCTCGACGATTTACTCAATCGGGCTGCACACGCTTCCGCCGTTCCT
>CAJXAU010000225.1 GCA_913050205.1 uncultured Verrucomicrobiota bacterium | reverse complement strand
TGTAAAACATGATCAGGCAGATCATCCCGCAGCCTGCAATGGCAGTGGAAAATTTTAATGTACCGCAGGCCATGCCCACCACGATCACCGATAAGATATACGACGTATCGAGTGTGTCCCTCAAAATATTCCGGAACCGGACGATTGCAAACACCGCCATCAGACCAAACGCCGTTACGAGGTTGTTGGAGAGGACGAGCATCACCATCGAGACGATCGTCGGGATGACAACGAGTGAGTTGACGAAGGAGCGCGAGTAAGACAACCCGGAATGGGTGAACATATAAACCCACGCGATAGCGTGCCCGCAACAGAACGCCAACATCAATCCCATGAGCATCATGGGAACGTCGGTCGGTATCGGCGTGTAGTCGCCCTGTAGAAACCAGTGATCCATTTTTATTAGTGTTGAATGACCTCCATGTCGGAGGCCACGGGATGCCCGTGGGCGTCTAAACTCATGCGCACCTTGCTCTCGCCGATCAGCGTCACACCATCGACGTACTTGGCCGCACCGCACTGTGCGAGGCCGAAGATGCGAACCAACTCGCGAAACCAGTCAGGGTAGCGGTTGGTAAACTTCAATTCCAGAACGATGTTGTCGCCGAATACATAGTGCGGGTCGGTCATCTCCGTCGTCATCCTGTAGGTCGGGTCGACCTGAATTCGCGTCTCTCGATCCATCGTCACGCGCACGGAGTTGTCATCGGTGCTGATCCACGCCTCGCGGTAGTAGGCCACGTGCGCCTTTGGCGTGGCGTTCAACTCATTCATGTGATGGATGAACTGCTCGATCGCGGCCCGATGCTGCGGGTCATCGCTCGCCATGTGCTCCGGCAGCGGCAACTGCCCTGCCATGACCTGATCCAGAGCCTCGCGTTTCACCCCACCCCGCTGCTTGGAGATGGTATTGTCCGTACGACGCTTGATCTCAAAGAATACCGGGGCCTTCGGGCGATCCTCATAAAAGCGAATCCGCAGCTTGTATCGGTTTTTGTCTCCGTTGATCGTGGTCTGGTAAAGTTTCAAATCCGGTGAGTCGAGATAAAGACTGTGCACCGGGTAAGACATGTTCGGCTGGGTGGCCCCAAACGAATCAATCTCGAGATAGGAGGACACGAAGTCACGCACGGCCAAGGCCACATTCTCTCGAATGATGTACTTATGCTCGTAGCGTTGTCTTTGCAGGTTATCCGCCAAGTTTCTCCTAAATTGCTGTTTGGAATGGATGCCCGGCCTGTGCCAACCAGCACCGGCGGGCCGGAAAATTTAATGCCTAATACGCGATTGTCACGAAAAAGTTACAGGCTAGAACCGGCTCAATTAGACCTACTCGAGCGCTTGGCCAAGCGCTTGGTTAGCAGCCGATTGCTCCGTTTTGAGGCGCAGTTGGCCACAGGCGGCATCAATATCTGTTCCCTTTTCGGTGCGCACAGTCACGCGAACTCCACGGTGGTGCAGGGCATCACGAAAACGGGCCACGGTATTGTCGCTTGGCCTCTTCCACTCCAATCCACCCACCGGGTTGTACGGGATGAGGTTCACCTTGCATTGCAGCCGCTTGGCCAAGTCGACGAGTGCTTCGACCTGCTCCATACCGGTGTTAAGTTCATCGATGAGTATGTACTCCACCCAGATCATCCTGCCCTTGGCCTGTTGATACGCCTCACAGGCATCAAGCAGCGCCTCCAGCGGGTACTTTCGATTGATGGGCATGATTTGGCTGCGCACCTCGTCCGTGGCACCGTGCAGCGAGATGGCCAGGTGATACTGCTGTGGCTCCTCCGCGAGCATCCGAATCTGCGGCACCAAGCCGCTCGTCGAAACTGTGATTTTGCGCGCGCCGATATTCATCCCCCAAGGCGCGTTCAGGATATGCAGCGCCTTGGTCAGGTTGTCGTAGTTGGCCAGCGGTTCACCCATGCCCATGATGACAAGGTTGTTCACCAGCGTCTGGCCCTTGGGCAGCGTCTCCTCAGTGCACTCACCACTCTCCACTAATTGGTTGCGGCGCCAACGCTCCACGGACAAGACCTGATCAACGATCTCGAACACCTCGAGGTTACGACGATAGCCCATGATGCCACTTGCGCAAAATTTGCAGCCGTACGCGCAGCCAACCTGAGTCGAGACACACAACGTATGTCGGTCACTCCGATTTCCATCCTGCCCGACCGACGCCGGAATTAGCACGCTCTCGATGAACTCTCCGTCAGTCAGTCGCCAGAGGAACTTGACCGTACCATCGCTTGACACCTGCTCGCGTGCGCACTCGAGCGACTGCATGCGAAAGGCCTCCGGCAATTGTGCACGCAACGCCTGCGAGAGATCAGTCATCTCGTCAAACGTGCGCACGCGTTTTTTGTAGACCCAGTCCAGCAGCTGGCGCGTTCGAAAACGCTTCTGTGCCATGCCAGCCAACACCTCACCCACCTCCTCATCAGTCAACGACCGAAGGTCACGCAACTCGGGTGCAGCCGTTTTTTCAACCGGGCTGGCGGTGGATTCGTCCGGGACAATCATTCCGATAGATAGAATTTCTGGGTGTACTCGCGCACCATCCGGGTGGTGTCATACTCGGCGGCCAAGGTTGCCATCGCACGGCGGATTTTACCAATCCAAGCCCGGGGAATCCCGTTTTCGTCCCGGTCATAAAAACAGGGTAACACCTCGCCGGAGAGCACCTTGTACAGGTTTTCGCTATCCGCGCGATCCTGTTCCTCGACGTTTTCCGGATGCGAATCGCCACCGATCGCAAAGCCGTTGGTGCCGTCGTAACCCTCGCGCCACCAACCATCGAGGATGCTCATGTTCAGGCAACCGTGAGCAGTGGTCTTCATTCCGCTGGTGCCGGATGCCTCGAGCGGTCGGCGCGGATTGTTCAGCCAAATATCACAACCGGACACCATTTGCCGCGCCACGTGTACATCGTAATTCTCAAGAAAAACAAGATGTCCATTCAACTCTGAGTGCCTGCTTAGATGGATGATTTTCTGGATGAGCCGCTTGCCCTCATCGTCACGCGGGTGTGCCTTGCCGGCAAAGATGAACTGCACCGGCTTCCGGAGATCACGTACCATTCGCACGAGATTTTCGTATTGGTCAAAAATCAACGGCGCACGTTTGTACGTGGCAAAGCGCCGCGCGAAACCGATGGTCAACGCGTCCGGGTTCAGCAAATGATCAAACGCGATGAAATCGCTCGCCTCGGATCGATGCTCCTGATCCTGCAACCGGCGACGCGCGAACTCGATCAACTCGCGGCGCAACCGATAGCGCAGCGCCCAAAGCTCCTCGTCGCTGACAAATGCCGGATCCTCCGCTCTGGCCCAGAATTCCGGCTTGGACAATTCCTCCGCCCAATCCGCACCGGGATCCGCTTGGCCAAGCTTGCGTCGCCAGAATTTTCGCACCGGCCCTTTCGTCCAGCCGGCCAGATGAATGCCGTTCGTCACGTGGCCGATCGGCACTTCGTCCACCGAGCCTTCGGGATAGAGCCCCCACCACATCTCTCGGCTGACCGCTCCGTGCAATTCACTCACACCGTTAGCCGCACGAGCCGCCTTCAGTGCGAGGATGGTCATGCAAAACTCCTCGTTTTCGTCGTCCGGATTCACGCGGCCAAGCGCGAGCAGTTCCTTTGCATCGACCTTGAGTTGATCGTAAAAATGCCGGGCTGCATAGTCCATTAACCCCTGACTGAAACGATCGTGCCCGGCCGGCACCGGCGTGTGTGTGGTAAACAAACACTGCCGCTTGGTTTCCGACAATGCATCCTGAAAGCCGGCTCCTTTATCGATCCGTTCGCGCATCAACTCCAATGCGAGAAACGCGGCATGGCCTTCGTTCATGTGGAACACCGACGGCTCAACCCCCAACCGGCGCAGCAGCCTCACGCCGCCCACGCCAAGCAGGATCTCCTGCATGATGCGCGTCGAGTTGTCGCCGCCGTAAACCCGTTGTGTCAGGTCTCGAAAATGTGGCTGGTTCGTCGGCAGATTGGCGTCAATCAGGTACACTGGACAACGGCCAACGTTGACCACCCAGACCCGGAACTGCACCGGCTCCGCAGCAATCTCAACTTCGCAGACAATCGG
Source organism: uncultured Verrucomicrobiota bacterium (assembly GCA_913050205.1). GTDB lineage: Bacteria > Verrucomicrobiota > Verrucomicrobiia > Limisphaerales > UBA1096 > UBA1096. Next base: position 131 of record CAJXAU010000225.1, on the reverse strand, counting down.
CTGACCTGCGTCATCGAGCACCGGCTCAAGCGGCAGGTTGGCCGGGTCGAGCTGGCTGTAATACTCCGTCTGCCAGTTGTCGGAATTGATCGCCTGCTGAAAGTAGCCTTCCCGGTAAAACAGGCTGATGC
>CAJXAU010000224.1 GCA_913050205.1 uncultured Verrucomicrobiota bacterium | reverse complement strand
GTTTCATTGTGATGTGCGAACGCGTCGCGTCGGGATACGCCGTTTGGTGCTGGCCGGCTCGGCAGCCGGCTTGGCCTCGGGCTCGGTTTCAGATTCCACAGTGGCTGTGACAGCCGGCTCGGTGGCGGGCTTGGCTGGCTCAGCCGGTTTTGTGACCGGCTCGGAAGTACCGCTTGGCTTGGCCGTGGTCGATGCGGGAGGCGGGCCGATGTAGTTCTTTTGGTAGCTGGACGTCAGCTTCATCGAGCCTTCTAGTTTTGTTTTGCTTCTGTCCGGCTCCACAGACATGTCGCTCACGCGTACCAACGAATTGGTTTTCTCGCCGACGAGGCGGAGGAATTCTACGATCTGGGGCTCTTTGCCACTGAATTTGATGCGCATCGATTTTTCGATGAAAAAGGGACTCTCAGTGGAGATAACCGGGTCGGATTGTTCGATCAAAATCCCACTGTTGGAACCCAACAGATTGACGGTTCGTTTCAAGTCCACCTCTTGTTCCTTCTGGACCACAGCGGAACCTGCTCCCTCCAGCTCACTGATCCGAGTCTTGTAAAACTTGGTCTGGTTAATTTCGTTGGTAAAGCTATCCAGTTTAGCTTGTAGTTTTGCGATTTCCTTATTGGTCGTGGCCGGATCGTCGATGCTATCGAATGCCATCCACGCCAACACAAGTACCAGAACTACCAGCACAGTCATCACCAGACGCCGCTCGCCGGAACTCATGTTGTACTTGTCGAATATGCTTTCTCTATTCGCCATCAAAAAAGCAGGTTAAGGTCCAAATCAAATTCTTCTTGTCCCGGCTCGGCCGTGTTCGACCGGATTTTACGTCGGCAAACAAACTTGTCCCATCACTTGACTGCATCCGTGTGAGAGCCTCCTGATAGCTGTACAGTTTTGTGTTGGATCCAATTTCCGCCGTGCCTTCAATCGTCAATTTACGTGAGGTTTTCCCATCCATCCCGACCGAGGAAAATTTCAAATCAGTAAAACTCAATTCACGCGGAAGCTCCACGGTGACCTGTTTCCAAGCCTCGAGCGCAGCGAACTTCAGCGCCTTTCTTTTTTCCAGCGTCTCCACCCGGGCCTTGGCTGCAAGCGCGTTGGTGTACTTAAGCCCTTCGACTTTCACCTCTTGCTCCATGTCGCTTACCTGTCCCTTGAGATAGTTCGCATATCCAAAGTACGCCACCAAGCCGAGTAGCATCATCGCCACCGCGCCCTTGATGCCCTCCATCCAGAGGCCGTCCTGAAATCGCTGGCGATAGCGCATCGCGTAGTCATCGAGCATCAACCCTGGGGCGTTCGACTTTGTGGCGTACTCAGCCGTGGCTGTGGCCAAATCCACCTCGCTCATTGGCTCGACTTCCCGGATGCGGTCACCGAAGCACTTGGCCAAGGCCGGTTTCCAGTCAGCCGCCACCTCGCCGCGCTTGGCCAAGTGGCAGGTCACCTCGCCCGGCATCCAGCCGGCCACCTCGCCCGCCCAGGCAACGCGATTGATTTTCTCCACCAACGCGGCGCGGCTTTCCTCGTGGTCAGGCAGATTGAACGAGTTCACATCGCACAACCGGCCCGCGAACCACCACGAAACGAGTGCGAACACCGAGTCGGCTCCCTGCACCAATTGAATGTGCGCACCTTCCTCCCTCGACCCTTCCGCGAGCAATTCGCGCAGGAGGGGTGACTCAACGCGGTCAGCCAAATAGCCTTCCGCCTCGAGTTCGGTCAACCGTTCTTCCACCGCATCGCGGGAGGTGATCATCACCAACACGGTCTGTGTCCCCTCTTGGTTGGACGGGCCGGGAACCGGTTCGGCGGACCAAACCGCCTGAGTCATCGGGAGCGGTGACAGTTCTTCAACCTGAAACTCCAGCATCGGCAGCAGTTCCTCCGGCTCACAGGCCGGCAGGGTTACCGCGCGCAAAAAAACTTTCTCGGGCGGCAACGACGCGATGTTCATCTTGCGGCTGAACATATCGGTCCACGGCTTGGCCACCACCTTGGCCGGTGGGTTCTCCCCTTCCGGCACGCTCAAGTCGCCACCCAGCTTCACCTTTTTCGAGGAGACGGAAAACTGCCACAAACGACTGCCAGCCGATGACGGCTCGATCAGGTTGCAGCTCTTCCAGTTGGTTTTATTTGCAGCCAAGTTGTTACTCCTTCAAATGTTCATCGGACATGGTGACGCGCAGGATTTCCTCAATGGTCGTTTGTCCGTTCATCACCTTTTGCCAGCCGTCATCACGCAGGGTGCGCATGCCCTCATTCACCGCTACCTGCCCGATCACCGATGAGGCTTCGCGGTTGAGGATCAGCGGCCGGATGGCCTCGCTCATCACCAACAGCTCGTAGATGGCCAGACGCCCCTTGTACCCCTGATTGCGGCAATCCTCACAGCCGGCGCCATGGTAAAATTTCCCCTCTTCCAACACATACTCGGGGCAGTTGATTTGGCGAAGGTAATCACGGTCAACCTTCTGTTCCTCCTTGCAGTTCGGGCAGATCGTGCGGACAAGGCGTTGGCCCATGACCGCCTCAACGGATGACGCCACGAGGAACGGCTCGATGCCCATGTCAATCAATCGCGTGAACGCACCCGGCGCGTCGTTGGTGTGGAGCGTGCTAAAAACCAAGTGACCGGTAAGTGCCGCGCGGATGGCAATGTCCGCCGTCTCCCCATCCCGAATTTCACCCACCATCACCACGTTCGGATCCTGCCGCAGGATGTGCCGCAGGCCTGTGGCAAACGTCAACCCGATGTCGGATCGCACTGCAATCTGGTTGATGCCCTTCACTTCGTACTCGACCGGCTCCTCGATCGTGATGATCCGCTGATGCACCGAGTTGATCGTGCTGAGAAAAGCATAAAGCGAAGTAGACTTACCGGAGCCGGTCGGCCCGGTGACCAGTATGATACCGTGCGGTTTGACGATCAGTTCGCGCAGCACCTCCTCGTCCTTGGGATCGAAACCCAACTTGTCGAGGCTCAGGAAAATGTTCCCGCGTGTCAGCAGTCGCAGCGACACACTCTCACCGTAAACCGTCGGCACGGTGGAGACACGGATATCGAGTTCTTCACCCTTGATGCGGACGTTGATCCGGCCGTCCTGTGGCAGACGCTTCTCGGCGATGTCCATCCCGGACATGACCTTAATGCGCGAAATCAGCGAGGACTGATATCGTTTCAACTGCGGCGGCATCGGCGTCTGGTGCAGGATACCGTCCACGCGGTAGCGGATGCGGAATTCATCCTCCGCTGGTTCAAAGTGAATATCCGTCGCCCGATCCTTGTACGCCTCCCATATCACCTGATTGACGAACCTAATCACACTCGCGTCCTGATCGCCCTCGGTGATTTCCTTGTCTTCGTCAAAAAAGATGTCGAACGACTCATCCTCGTCATCCTCCAGTTCCTCGAGGGTCTCGGCGCCGACGCCGTAAAATTTCTTTAGCGCCTTCTCGATTTCGCCGCGCGTCGCGAGGGCGAGCTTGACCGTGCCACCCGCGTTGTACTGCACGGCGTTGATCATCGCGGAGTCGAACGGATCGCAGACCGCCACCTCGAGCGTGCCATTCTCGGCTTCGATCGGGAGAACAAAATGCTGAAACGCCACCTTCGTGGTCACCCGCTTGCGCGCCTCGTTTGAGGGGTTCAAATCCGAGGGATCGATGAAACGCAGATCCATCGCCTTGGCGAGGCGCTCTAGGAAGGCGTCCTCAGTCAGCCCTTTTTCACGGGCAAAAAAGCCCAATAACGGCTCTTCGGAGCCGTTTTCGGCCGCCGTCCGCCACTCCTTCGTCCACTCCGTAAATTGCCCCGGAGAAGCCAAGTCGGCGTCAGCCAAAATCTGTTTAATGGATGTTAGTGCCATTCCGCGTGTCGCAGATGAGGAGGGATAAACAGCGGTTTTCAGCAAAAGTTGCGAAAAAAGCGCACTTATTCACACTTGCTTGGCCAAGCGCCCTGTTCGCCGTCCGCTTGGCCAAGCGCTTGGCCCGAATGGCTATTTTCCGGCCAAAATAGATAAAAACTGCTCCAATGCCGGAGAAAGCACCTTGGTTTTCTTGTAAACCGCCGCCACCGGCCGGCTCAGGTTTACATCGCGAAATCTCACCTTGGCCAAGCTTTTTAGCGAAACCTCCTGAGCCACAGTCACTTCCGGCACAATCGCCACCCCTGAACCAATCTCTACCGCCCGCTTGACCGTCTCGATGTTGTCGAACT
>CAJXAU010000223.1 GCA_913050205.1 uncultured Verrucomicrobiota bacterium | reverse complement strand
GAACAACTCCTCCTCAAGTGTTTCGTTGCCGCCGTCCCATTCAGCGATTTCCAACGCCGAGGCCAGGCCCGGGTCTACGTAGTGCAGCGTATGCCCGAACAACCGCGGGAGCAGAGACTTGCCGGTGGCACATTTCACAAACTGCGCCGAGCGGAGCAACAGGCCGAACGCGATTGATTGGAAAACCGGCGTAGGAAGATTCCCCGGCGCAACGTGTGCGATGAGTTGCGGCCCGTGTACCATTGCCAACGTGTGACTCGAAAGACTACCAAACGTTTGCAGCCGGGTCGCATCACCGAACTCCTGACTCAGTAGCTCGAAAAACTTCTCCTGCGTCCACTCCGAAAAACAGGCATTTAGCCCGGCGGCAAGCACCTCGGGTGGGAACCCGGTCGTTTTCGGGTCAGCTGCCAGCGCGATCTTGCGCAACTCAAAATCCGGCGAGAGCCACAACGATGCAGCCTCGACGAGCTTCGAGATGATCGATTCGTTGCCAACCTGCGCGAGATACTCTTCGCGGTTGGTGCGCAGCGACTGGCACGCCTCGGTAATCAGCGTGCCACTCAGGTCGGCACCTTGTTTGTCAGCAAGAAAATAATCCAGGGATGACTCAAACATGATTCAGGTTCATCAACGAACACCCGCGCGACTCGGCGAGTTCAGCCCGGCCAAGCAGCTCAAATCCGTCCTCGTGCCGCTTGGCCAAGTCCTCGGTCAAAATGCAAAGGGCCGAGCCGACGTTTGCCAAGTCGGTGATCTCCAACAGTCCCGCCTGGCCAGGCGCGATCTCGTCCAGCGTCTCAGGGGAGACGACGCGGGCGCGTGCCCAGGGCGGAAAACGAAACAACCGGGGAGCCGGATTCGCTTGGCCAAGTTTGCCGTCATACGCCTGCGAACTCAATTCGCACATGCCGTATTCGCACAGGATTCGTTCCGGCCGGATGCCAAGCCGCTCGGCGATGGCACGGTGCAACTCCGGCTTGGCCACGTCGCGCGATCGGCCCTTGTATCCACCGGTCTCCATCGCGGCAGAACCTGCCGGAAGCCTAAGCTCCAACTGTTCGCCTGCCATGAAATCGTGGAAGTGAACAAACGAAAACGCGGTGCCGAGCACAGTGACCGGCTCGTTTTGTGTGGTGGCATCGTGCAGAAAATCCACGGCGGCCCGGCCGTCGATCCGCCACTGGGCATCGGCCACGAAGCGATTCTCCCGCTTGGCCAAGCGCTTGGCCAAGGTACCCATCATGTGGGCGAGCGACGATTCCGCAGCCTCGCTTGGTTGCGGAAAAAGAAAAAGCAACCGGCCCGCAGTTTCATCCACCATGTGTTCGCTGTACCAGTGCCAAAGGGATGCCTCGTAAACCGACAATGTCGCCGGGTTGTGATGGTGTCGGCTGCGGTTGGCTTGAGTGGTTCCGCTGGAATGAAAAACGGCAGTCCGTGCCGACTCCGGTAGGACCGTGAGATCGAGCGATTTGAAGGCCCGCGTCGGCACAGCAGGAATTGCCTCCCAGTGTGTCACCGTTTCCGGTGTCCGTTTTTCACTCCGGCAAAAGTTGGCATACGCCTCGTTTTGTTCGAATTGAAAGGCGAAGAGATCGAGCGCGAACTGCTCAAACCCATCCGTCGAGCCGTGTTCGTTGCATCGGGAGATGAACGCGTTCGCGGCTTCACAGGCTTCCGCCAATGTGGAGAGGGATGTCATGCGGTTTTTTATACGGGCAAGCCGCGATGGCTGGTTTTCCGCCACAGCCAAGGCCGGGAAGCTAAGGGTAAATCGGCTGGCTGGCAACAAATGGTTTTGTCACCGAATGGCGGCTGTGTTTTGATTCTGCCCATGAAATATATCGCAGGAGTTGGAGTACTGGCAGTTGGTTTGATGGGATGTGGCGGCGACGCCCCGGCGCCAAGTACGCCCACCACCGAGACCAACACGGTCGAGCAACCCGCAGCAAACGGGGAAACGAATAAAGCCCCGGGTAACGCGAATATCTCCATCAAGCCGACGACGGAGATTCCCGCAGCAAAACCGGCGGTTAAACCGAAGGCCACACCGCCTCAGGCCGTTACTCCCACTGAAACGCCGGGGGCGACCAACAATGCAGCCTCATCGGGTGTGGCAACACAAACCACCGCGACGGGCGACGATGCATCTCAACCGAAAAAAGTGGAGGGCGAGGGAAATTTAACGAAGAAAAACGGGGCGTTTTTCTCCGGTGACTCGCCGTTCAACGGGCTGTTCGTTGATCACCACGATAACGGTGTGAAGTCGGTTGAAGGACGGTTCGAAAACGGGATTCAGCAGGGCGCGTGGACATACTTTCATGAGAACGGCAGCAAATTCCGGACTGGCCAGTATGTCGATGGCCGTGCGGACGGCCAGTGGACTTATTGGCGAGAGGACGGCTCCAAGTGGACGGAGCAGACCTACGTGAACGGTCAGTTGAACGGGCTCGAGACGCGCTGGCATGTCAACGGCCAGAAAGAGTCCGAGACTACATGGGAGGGCGGCAGAACGGTCGCAAAAAAGGAATGGGACGAATCGGGCGCGCCCAAGCAATAGCGGCCTGGTTGATGGGCAGGCAACTGGGAGGCACTGAGCCGGAATTGCAGCGCACTCCGGGCGGTGCCCGACTTTTGCAGAACGGTTCTGTGTTGAGCGAGGTGCTCTCACAGCCGGGGCCGACGGACAGTGTCTTCGACGTATTGGCCGCAGCATTGAATTTATCCAAGGGAACCCACGCGGGCATCCTTGGATTTGCCGGGGGTGGAGTGATTGCACCGTTGCGCGCCATGGGAGGGAGGCACACGATCTCCGGGGTGGATCTCGATGAGTCCGGTTACAAACTATTCCGGGACATCAGCGATGACAGACAGGGCGAGGTGAAGTTTGCGAAGGCAGACGCCGTCCAATGGGTGCAATCGCGGCGCGCCCCGTTCGATGTATTGCTGGAGGATCTTTCGATCGCCCGCGATGGAGACGTGTACAAGCCCGACGTCTCCATCGACACGTTGCCTGGTTTGATCCGGGCCAAACTGAAGCCAGGCGGCTTAGCCGTATTCAACCTGCTGCCTGCCGATGATCGTTCATGGGCCGACATGATTCGGCGCGTGAGCGAGCCGTTTCGGCATGGCATCCGGATAACATTCGAGAGCTACTACAATCAGGTTATCATTATGGGGAACAAACCGTTTTCCGCAACGCGCGAGGTTTCTCGCCGGGTCAGGGCATCCCTGTCAGCAATTCAATCCGTGATGTCGAGTGACATCACCGTCCGCACACTACGCTTGGCCAAGCGATGAGTTACCGCAAACAATACGGCTTCACGCTGATCGAATTGCTGGTGGTGATTGCCATCATCGCGATCTTGGCCGGAATGCTGTTGCCGGCTCTGGCCAAGGCCAAGGGCAAGGCGCAGTCCATCAAGTGTGCGTCGAACATGAGACAGATCAGCCTTGCGGTGTCGATGCACGCGGATGAGTTGGACGGCGCGCTGCCCATCGCGACCAACTTTGCCGAGCCAATGGGATCTCCACACCGGATCTGGGTGACGGCTGTGGCTGGATTCATGGGCAGCAAGGATGTGTTTCTCTGTCCGTCGGCGCCCAACGCTCGGTTTGGGGGCGACTGGGCCAAGCGTAACTGGCACTCGATCGGCTATAACGGGGCGACGACCTTCGACCCGCGAGGCGTGGAAGGCTCCACCGTGAAACCCAAGTTGGTTGCGGTGCCGGAACCCAGCTTGGCCGTCCTATTCGCCGATACTCCCTGCGGCCCAAACGACAAAAAATACCGGGGCTACGTGTTTAGTCCCAAAAATGGGAAGCGAAACAAATCGGACCCCCGCAGGTCCACGCCACTTGTTTCTGATCGCGATCTCGTGGCCGAACTGGGGGGCAGCAGAACGCCAAGCCAACTCAAGCCGGTGTACGCAAGGCACGGCGCCACTGGGGACGATACAGGTCGGACGAACCTAGTCCTCGCTGATGGCCACGTAGAATCTCAAACCGCTGCCTCAATCCTGAGGCAAGCCAATGGTGCCAACCTAATCTGGAATCTTGGCCGATAATAAACCAAGCGCTTGGCCAAGCGGTGGGGTGGGGAAGGGAGGGGAATCAGGAGCGGGTTCGGACGTGGCTGTACTTGCCGTTTCGCCGGGTGCGAGTTTCCTGAAAGCGAGGGGTGTAGATCGTTTTGCTGTTGGCTTGTGAGAGGTACATGCTCATCAGTCGTG
>CAJXAU010000222.1 GCA_913050205.1 uncultured Verrucomicrobiota bacterium | reverse complement strand
GACGCCGGCAAGATCGCCGGCCTCGATGTGCTCCGCATCATTAACGAGCCAACCGCCGCCTCGCTGGCTTACGGTCTCGACAAGAAGGCCGACGAGAACATCGCAGTCTACGACTTGGGCGGCGGCACGTTTGACATCTCCGTGCTGGAGATTGGCGACGGCGTGTTTGAGGTGAAGGCCACCAACGGCGACACCCACCTTGGCGGTGACGACTGGGACAACGCCATCATCGACTGGATCGTGGAGACGTTTCAGGGGGAGAGCGGCATGGACATCCGCTCACAGCCGGACGCCATGCAGCGCATCAAGGAAGAGGCGGAGAAAGCCAAGATTTCACTTTCGAGTTCGCAAAGCTACGACATCAATCTGCCATTCATCACGGCGGATGCCAGCGGGCCGAAGCACATCAACGCGCAACTTTCACGGGCCAAGCTGGAACAGATTTGTGACGACCTGTTTGAGCGGACACGCGGCCCGGTCGAGGCCTGTTTGCGCGACGCGGAAGTGGCGACTGACGACATCGACGAGTTGGTGTTGGTCGGCGGCATGACCCGCATGCCGAAGGTGGTAGAGGCCGCCGAGGCGATCCTGGGAATCAAGCCAAACCAGGGCGTGAACCCGGACGAGGTGGTGGCCATCGGCGCCGGTATCCAGGGCGGCGTGCTTAAGGGCGACGTCAAAGACGTTTTGCTGCTCGACGTGACCCCGCTTTCGCTGGGCATCGAGACGATGGGCGCGGTGATGACCAAACTGATTGAGCGCAACACCACCATCCCGACGAAGAAGTCGGAAGTATTTTCCACGGCAGCCGACAACCAACCGGCGGTGGACATCCACGTACTGCAGGGCGAGCGCGAATTTGCCAAGGACAACAAGAGCATCGGCAAGTTTCAGTTGACCGAAATTCCTCCGGCGCCGCGTGGCACGCCGCAGATTGAGGTGACGTTTGACATCGACGCAAACGGCATTCTCAACGTGAATGCCAAGGACTTGGGCACTGGTAAGGAGCAAAAGATCACCATCACCGCCAGCAGCGGTTTGTCCGAGGAGGACATCGAAAAGATGAAACAGGACGCCGAGTCGCACGCCGAGGATGACAAGAAGCGCCGCGAAGAAGTCGACCTGCGCAACAACGCCGACAATCTGGCCTACCAGACTGAGAAGTTGCTGAAAGACAATGGTGACAAGATTCCGGACGACAAAAAGAGTGCAGTCGAGGCGGCCAACAACGAATTGAAAGAGGCGTTGAAAGGAACCGCAGCAGACGCCATCAAGGCGGCCACCGAAAAACTCCAGCAGATCGTTCAGGACGCCTCGCAGGATATTTACAAGGCGGCGCAGGAAGCACAGGCGGCTGGCCAAGCGGCTGGCGCTGAAACAGGAGGGGACGCTGACGCCGGCCAGGCGGAGGAAGCCAAGAAGGACGAAGGCCCCATCATCGACGCAGAGGTCGTGGAGGAGAAGAAAGACTAAGACGATTTAGTCGCGCTTGGCCAAGGCCGGGTGGTCTTGATAACCAGCGCGACAACCCTTTCCCGTTTGCGCGGGATCAAACACCTAGTTAGACACATAAAAAAACAATGGCACTAAACGTAAAACCACTCGGCGACCGCGTAATCGTGGAAATGGTCGAGGAGAAGGAGCAGCAATCCGATGGTGGGATCATCATCCCGGATTCTGCAAAGGAAAAACCCAGCGAGGCCAAGGTCGTCGCATTGGGCACCGGCAGGACTGATGAGCAGGGCAACAAGGTCCCGTTCGAGGTCAAGAAGAACGACAAGGTCCTGATCAGCAAGTACGGCGGTACAGAGATCAAGATTGATGGCAAGGAACTGAAGATCCTGAACTCGGACGACATTCTCGCCATCGTGGGCTAATCAATTAATCACTCAGAAAAGAATCTATTATGTCAGCAAAACAACTTAAGTTTGACGAAAGCGCTCGCAAGGCGCTGCTCGAAGGCGTGAGCACCCTGGCCAAGGCGGTCAAGGCCACCCTCGGTCCCAAGGGCCGCAACGTGGTTCTCGACAAGAAATTCGGTTCACCGACCGTCACCAAGGACGGTGTGACCGTGGCCAAGGAAATCGACCTCGAGGATCCTTACGAGAACATGGGCGCCCAGATGGTGCGCGAGGTCTCCAGCAAGACCAGTGACGCAGCCGGCGACGGCACCACCACGGCGACCGTGTTGGCCGAGGCCATCTTCCGCGATGGATTGAAGCACGTCACAGCGGGCGCCAGCCCGATCGCCATCCAGCGCGGCATCCAGAAGGCTGTCGACGCCGCCGTGGTGGCACTCGACAAGGCCGCCAAGAAGGTCAAGTCCAAGGACGAGATCAAGCAGGTGGCCACCGTGTCCGCCAACTGGGACGAGGAGATCGGCGACATCATCGCCGACGCCATGGACAAGGTTGGCAAGGACGGCACCATCACTGTTGAAGAAGCCAAGTCCATCGAGACCACCCTCGACGTGGTTGAGGGCATGCAGTTCGACAAGGGTTACCTGTCACCGTACTTCGCCACCGACACCGACTCCATGGAGTGCCGCCTCGAGGATGCCTACATTCTCATCTTCGAAAAGAAGATCAGCAGCCTCAAGGACATGGTTCCGTTGCTGGAAAAAGTCGCCAAGACTGGCAAGCCGATGTTGATCATCGCCGAGGACGTCGAGGGCGAAGCCCTGGCCACACTCGTGGTGAACCGCATCCGCGGCAACCTGAACATCGCAGCCGTCAAGGCACCGGGCTTCGGCGACCGCCGCAAGGCCATGCTCGAGGACATCGCCATCCTGACCGGTGGCCGTTGCATCACCGAGGATCTCGGCATCAAGCTCGAGTCCGTCGAGTTGAGCGACCTCGGCCGTGCCAAGAGCATCGTTGTAGACAAGGAAAACACCACCATCGTTGAAGGCTCCGGCAAGTCCTCCGAGATCCAGGCCCGTGTGAACCAGATTCGCCGCCAGATCGAGGAGACCACCTCCGACTACGATCGTGAGAAGCTGCAGGAGCGCTTGGCCAAGCTGGCCGGCGGTGTGGCTGTCATCAACGTCGGTGCCGCCACCGAGACTGAGATGAAGGAAAAGAAGGCCCGCGTTGAGGACGCCCTTCATGCCACCCGCGCTGCGGTGGAGGAAGGCATCGTTCCTGGCGGTGGCGTGGCACTGCTCCGCACCCGCACAGCGGTCGATAAGCTGGAGCTCGAGGGCGACCAGCAGATCGGTGTCGACATCATCAAGAGCGCCATCGAATCTCCGCTCCGCTCACTCGCGGCCAACGCCGGTCTCGAGGGTGCCGTGATCGTCCAGCGGGTGATCGACGGTAAGGGCAACAACGGCTTCAACGTGGCCACCGAGAAGTACGAAGATCTCGTGAAGGCCGGTGTCGTTGATCCGAAGAAGGTGACGCGCACTGCGCTGCAGAACGCCGGCTCCATCTCCGGCCTGTTGCTCACCACCGAGTGTCTGATCACCGAGATTCCTGAGAAGGAACCGCCCGCACCGGCTGGAGGAGGTCACGACCACGGGATGATGTAATCCCGGCGTCAGCCAAACATTCTCAGGGCGGGGCACATTGCCCCGCCCTTTTTTTGTGCACGTAACAGTTTGGCCAACTCCGGCTTGGCAGGGCGGGGCGGCTCTGTTTAACTCACGGGCCGTTGATGCATCGTCGCTGGACTTCTTTTTTTCTGTTGCTTTGGGCCGCTTGGCCAAGCGCGGTTCTCTCCGCTGAACCGGCGACGACGGATGAGGCCGTTTGGGAGATCGAATCCCTCGAGCCGGGCGATTTTGATTACAACCTCAACGAGGGCCGCGTCGTGCTGAACGACCGGTTCCGCATCACGTTCAAGGAGTCGGGCGAGAGCGCGTTCGTTATCGCAGACAAGGGCCAATTGAATCAGGAGACAGGCGAGGTGTTTGCCGAGGGCAATGTCACCTTGCAGAGCGAGGATCGGGTGTTCACCTCCGACCGGCTGTTTTACAATTTCCACACCCGCTCCATGCAGACCGACAACTTTCGCGCGGGGCAGGCCCCGTTTTTTGTCGAGGGCACCAACATCAAGGGTGACGCGACGAAAAACGAGTACTCAGCCGAGGACGTCTGGCTGACGACCGACGATCGTTCCGATCCGCTTCTCAAGATTCGGACCCGCAGCCTGAGCATCAGCCCGGGGAAATTTATCGAGGCCCGGGGAGCGACGTTATACGCGGGAAATGTGCCGGTGTTTTATTTCCCGTACT
>CAJXAU010000221.1 GCA_913050205.1 uncultured Verrucomicrobiota bacterium | reverse complement strand
AGGCCCTTGAACGCTCCGAGGCCAAGCGCTTGGCCAGCCTCGGTAAATTTCCCGGAGTTGTTTTGCAACAGCGCGATACTGTTCCATTCCCGGGCAAGCACGAGATCAGCGTCTCCGTCGCCATCCATGTCGCCAGCCTCCACGCTGCGAACGAGGCCCAACCCGGAGAATGGTTTTGGTGTGAAGTCGCCGCCGTTGTTGATGAACAAAACCGACTCGGCAGCAACCGGGAATTGGCCAAGCGCCGTGCCGCCGCCGATGAACAGGTCAGTGTCTCCGTCGCCCTCGGCATCGAACGCTGCCGCGCTGCCAGGCGTACTATCGAAGGCCAAGCGCTTGGCCAAGCGCAGTTGACCGCTCTCGATCTTGTAAACAACAGGCGGAACGGAGAGGTGCAACAGCATCTGCGAAGGCCCATCGGTGAATGGCACCAGGCCAATACCGCCGGTGGGCAGCGAGTTGGCCGATCGCTTGAAGTTCCCCGTGCCGTCGTTGAGCAGGATGGTCAACTGCGGATCGTTTGTGTCTGTCACCAGCAGGTCGGTATCTCCGTCGCCGTCCACATCGGCCGTGGCCAATGCCGGGCCGTCGTGATTGAGGCTGCGGGGCAACGCCGACTGCAGTTCAAAATCGTCGCGGTAGGTGGCGGTGTGGCGATGGCCAAGCTGCACACTGGCATCGGTGAATAGCGTTGTCGGAGCGCTTGGCTTGGCCGGGATCGGCCGGGTCGCTGCCTGACGGATTTCGTAGAGGCGGCCTGCGGTGGCGTTGTCGAGCGTGGTCCGTGTGCCGTCACGCCAATCGACCTCGATGCTGAACTTCTCCCCTGCCTTGGCGGCAAAAGTGCGCTGCCCCTGATCGCCGCTGACGTAGCGGCCGCCGGTCATCATTTCCTGTGTCTGCTTCCCCTGGCCAGGCGAACTGTGCACGCGAATGCGCGCGCCGGTGCCCTCGGTGTTTTTGCCGCTGCCGGCCAGGCGCACGGCCACGCGCGGGGCGGTGGCGTTGTTGCGGTAGACCAGCGCCGGCCCTTTGAGGCAACTGATCACGGCATCGAGATCGCCGTCGTTGTCGAGGTCGCCAAGCGCCAAGCCATGGCCGTCGTGTTTGTCATTAAATCCCCACTGGGCACCGACCTCCTCGAAGCGCGAGTTGCCAAGGTTGCGATAGGCGACGTTGGGTGTGTCGAGCGGTGGGAAAAGGAAGATCGTCTTGCGCTTTTGCGCGACCGGGATTTTGCCGAGCCGACCGATCTTGTGCTGGGTGTCGAGGTCGTCGGTGTCGAACTCGAACCCGTTGGTCACGAGAATGTCCTCCCAGCCGTCGAGATCGACATCGAGGAAAACACTGCTCCAAGACCACTCTGATGCAGCCACACCGGAAAAATAGGCGGTCTCCGCGAAAGTGCCGTCACCTCGATTGATGTAGAGGCAGTTGCGACGGCTCTGTGGTTGATGCGCAAAATCGCCGGGTGCCACCGGATCACCCGGAACGGTGCCCTGCTGCGTGAGGCGACGGCTGTGTTTTCCACTAAGCATCTCGACGACAAACAAGTCGTCGTGCCCATCGCGGTTAATGTCGGCAAAATCGACACCCATTGCGGAGAAACTCAACTGGCGAATGGCGAGTGGAGAAATTTCTCGGAAGTGGCCCCGGCCGTCATTGATCCAGCAGCGATCCTCAGTGAACCCGTCGTTGGCGATGAAAAGATCCGGGGCACGGTCGCCATTGATGTCGCGGAAAATCGCACTTAAGCCCTGATCACGATACGGCTCCTTTAGCAGTTTGCCGTCATGTGTGGTAAACCGGCCACTGCTCCAGTCGAGCCGTGTGAAGCGGCCGGTACCGTCGTTTAGGAAAAACTCGTCCGGCTCACCGTACTCGAACATTTGGCTGTTGATAATCTTGATGCGGCTGGCGAACGGCCCGCGCACGGTGAGCTGGCCGTTGACGTTAACGATGTCGAGTTTGCCACCGTCCTTCAACACAGACTTGGCGCCGTAGTTGACCACGTACAAGTCGAGATCGCCGTCGCCGTCGATGTCGGCCAGCGCAAGCGAGCTACTGCCAAACCGTGTGCCGATGCCGGAGGCCGTGGTGATATCGGTAAACTTCCCGTTGCCGTCATTGCGGAACAGTCGATTCGGCTGGCCCATTGCCGTGACGAACAGGTCGAGATCGCGGTCGCCATCGACATCGGCGAACGTCGCCCCGCTGGAGAATTGGGAGGGACAGGCTGTGCCGGTGGCCGCCGTGGTGTCTTCAAACTTCCAGTTGCCAAGGTTGCGGTACATCACGTTGGAGCCATCGAGCCGGCAGAGGTAAATATCGCAAAGCCCGTCGTTGTCGTAATCGCCCATGGCCACGCCGGAGCCATTAAGCAGATTTTTGTTTGAGATCAGGATGAGAGTGGAGAGCGTGTTGGTGAACTGCACACCGGTCTGCGCCGGGTTCATCAGCGTGAACCCAGGCTGGCCGGCCCCGGCGTCCCCCAGCCCGGCCCAGCGATGTGGCCCCGCGGTTTGCCAGTCCAAGGCCAAGCCGTTGGCCAAGGCCATGATAATGCCAAACATCAGGGTAATTCGTCGGTTCAATGTGGTCATGCCAACAGGAGCGCTTGGCCAAGCTAGTTTTTTTGGTGCCGAAAAAAAAGCGAAAGCGCTTGGCTATCTGCGACGCCAGAGGTTCATCAGTTCCCTGCCCTGACGGTTTTCGTATGAGCGTGGCACCCAGCGGCGGACCAGCTCGAAGCCCGGCAGGAACCGTTCATCAAGCTCATCATCGGTGGTACTGAACGGCGGTTCGCCGTCGTCATCGGTGATTATGTAGTTCACCGCGAGGTACGTCCCGCCCGGCCTGAGTCTACGCTCGGCCGCACGGACATAATCAGCCCTCTGCCCGGGATTGATGGCACAAAACAAGGTATGCTCGAAAAGCAGGTCGAAAGATTGAGATGGTTCGTCGTCAAGAAAGTTGCCGAGCCGAAAATCAATTTCCAGCTTCTCAGCGACTGCAAGCTCCCGGGCCAACGGAATAGCGCTGGGCGCGATGTCCAGACCGGTAACCTGCCACCCGGCCTTGGCCAACGCGCGGGCGTCGTGGCCCCGGCCGCAGCCGGGCACAAGCGCTTGGCCAAGCGCAATATCAGCACCGTCGGTCGCCAGAAAATCGACCAATCCAGGCGAGGCTTCGCCGTGATCCCACATTAAATCGTCCGCCTGATAGTACGATTCCCAGTCCCTGTCCTCGTTGATTTGCATTGACCCTGTCCGCAGAGCGGTTAGGAACTTGGCCGAGTTTCTATGAAGAATCAAATCCTTGCTGGGCTCATTGTGGGCATGATGGTCGCGACTCCGGTTTGGGGCGCGAAAAACAAGGTCGTGAAAATCGGGGAACGCCCCGAGAGTGTGACCAAGGGATTCGGCGGCAAATACTACGTCACCGTGATGAACTCCCCCGACAAGGAGGGCGACGCAGTGATCAAGGTGCTCGACGGCGACAAGTCAAAGGTCTTCGCCAAGGGACTGAACGAGCCGAAGGGTATCGCCTTCACCGGCAAGTACCTCGTCACCGCCGACCAGACGCGCGTGATGAAAATCGACCGCAAGGGCAACGTCAGCGTGCTGGCGGACAAAAAGGATTTCCCGCGCGAGGTCAGCTTCCTCAACGACGTGGCAGCATCGCACGATCGCAAGAGCGTGTACGTGACCGACATGGGCGCAATCAGCAAAATGTTCGACCCCGACAAGGAGCGCACACTTTGGCCGCTCGACAGCAAGCAGGCCAAGGAACTGCCGGCCCAGGGTTGCGTGTACAAGATTTCGGTCGAGGACGGGAAGATTACCGACGCCATCGCCCCCGGGCAGGCGAACATGCCGGGGCCGAACGGCGTGGGCCGCTCCGGCAAAACCGGCCTGTTGATGGGCGACTTCTTCACCGGCAACATCGTGCGCAAGACGGCGAAGGGCAAACTGCGCGTCATCACCAAGGGGCTGCGCGGCGCGGATGCCGTCGACCCGGACGGCAAGGGCGGTATCTACGTCTCGAGCTGGACACAGGGCAAGGTTTGGAAATTGACCAACAACGGCAAAAAGAAAGAAGTGGTCCTCGAAGGCCTCAAGTCGGCCGCCGACTTTTTCCTCGACCGCAAGGCGAAGAAGCTGATCGTGCCGGACATGCTGGCCGGGACGCTGATTTTTGTTGATATCAAGTAGCCAAAGCCCGTTTGATTTGCGCCTC
>CAJXAU010000220.1 GCA_913050205.1 uncultured Verrucomicrobiota bacterium | reverse complement strand
CCGCCGACTACCTGCTTGGCCTCCGCGAATTGTGCGACGAGAAAAACCTGCTGCTACTGTGGGACGGTGTGCAGTGCGGGCACTTTCGCACCGGTTCGTTCCATAGTTTTCAGGCCATCCTCGGCGATCAACTTGGTGACTTTTTGCCGGATGCCGTGGGCATGGCCAAGTCGCTTGGTGGCGGCTTCCCGATGGGCGCCGTTTGGATTTCCGAAAAGCACGCCGACGTGCTTGGCCCGGGAACACACGGCTCGACCTTTGGCGGCAATCCGCTGGCGTGCGCGGTGGCGAACAAGATTCTCGAGATCATCGACCGCGATGGCCTCGCACAAAACGCCAACGAAGTGGGCCGCTTCCTCGTTGAGGGACTGACCTCGATTCAACAAAAGCACCCTGACACGATCCGGGAAATTCGCAGTATCGGGCTGATGATTGGTATCGAGATGGGTGGCGAAGTGCCGTCGTTCGACGACAAAAAACCAGCCTCCGTCCAGTGGGTGGCCGCGCTTCATGAGGCCGGTATGCTGACTATTCCAGCCGGACAATCAGTTGTCCGATTTTTGCCGGCACTCAATTTGACCCAAGCCGAGGCCACGGAAGGCCTCGGGCTGTTTGAACAAACTATCAAAAAAATGACCGCATGAAACATCTGTTAAAACTCGAGGGTATGCCGGGCGCGGCGATGCGAGAGATTCTCGACTCCACAAGTGCCATCAAGGCCAAGCGCGGGGCCGGTGAGGCCAAGCCACTCGACGCCCAGACTTGGGCGATGATTTTCACCAAATCCTCGACGCGCACGCGGGTGTCGTTCGAGGTTGGCATCCGCGAGTTGGGTGGATCGGTGATGTTTCTCAACGCGAACGACATGCAGCTTGGTCGTGGCGAACCGATCAAGGACACCGCGCGGGTGCTGGGCCGGATGGTGCACGGCGCGGTTATCCGCACCTACGCCCAGACGGATGTCGAGGAGTTCGCGGCTCTTTCCAATATCCCGACCATCAATGCGCTGACCGACGACGAGCATCCCTGCCAGATTCTGACCGACATTTTCACCTTCGAGGAGGCGCGCGGGCCGATCCAAGGCGGAGTCGTCACCTACGTGGGCGACGGCGCCTGCAACGTGCCACTCTCATGGGTACACGCGGCTGCCGCGTTGGACTTCGAACTGCGTATCGCCGCCCCGAAGGAATTTCAACCAAGCGCGGAGACCTTGGCCAAGGCCGGCGGCAATATCGTTTGCACTGAGGATATCCAAGCCGCAGTCGACCAAGCGGACATGGTTTACACCGACGTATGGGTGTCGATGGGCATGGAAGCCGAAGCGGAGGATCGCTTGGCCAAGCTGGCCGGCTACCAGATAAACGCCGAGTTGATGCGCTTGGCCAAGCCGGACGCGCTCGTCATGCACTGTCTCCCCGCCTACCGAGGCAAGGAGATCGACGAGGACACCTTCGAAGCCCACGCCAACACCATCTTTACCCAGGCCGAAAACCGGCTGCACACGCAGAAGGCCATCATGACTTGGTTGGCAGGTTAATTCCGTTGCCAACAGCAGTCTACCAGTGCGAAACTTAACGCGATGCCGAGCGCAGAGAAACCCAAGCGAATAAACGTCCGACGGCCTGACATCATGGAACAGGTCAAGGCCGAGGTCGTGACGCATTACCGTAGTGAGCTCGTGGAACACATCCGGGCCAACGGCTCGAAATTTGCCTACGGCAACACGAGCATACGCTTGGCCAAGGAGTTCGGCTTCTGCTACGGCGTCGAGCGTGCGATCGATTTAGCCTATGCGGCGAGGCGTCATTTCCCGACCGAACAGCCGGTCTACATTCTCGGCGAGATCATCCACAACCCGCACGTCAACGAGCAGATCCGCGACATGGGCGTGACGTTTCTCACAGGCAGCCACAAGTCAGCGGATGTCGATGATCTCGGCGAGGGCGACCCGGTGGTGATCCCAGCGTTCGGGACAGAGGTCGGCATCCGGGATGAGTTGGCCAAGCGCGGCTGCACGATCATCGACGCCACCTGCGGAGACGTGATGAGCGTCTGGAAGCGTGTTCGCCAGAACGCCCGCGAGAAAGTCACCAGCATCATCCACGGCAAGGCGTGGCACGAGGAAACGATGGCCACCAGCTCGCAGGCGACCGCGTTCAAGGATGGCCATTACCTGGTCGTGTTCGACCTCGATGAAACCGACTACGTCTGCCGCTACATCAACGAGGGCGGCGACCGCGATGAGTTCCTGCAAAAATTCGATGGCGCTTATTCCGAGGGGTTCGACCCCGACATCCACCTCAAGGCCATCGGTGTTGCCAACCAAACCACGATGCTGAGAGGCGAAACCGAAGAGGTGCAACGCCGAATGCGCGCCGCCATGGTCACCAAGCACGGAGTGGATGCCATCGACGAACACTTTCGATACTTCGACACCATTTGCGGCGCGACTCAGGATCGGCAGGACGCCCTGCGGGATCTGCTCAACCGCCCGATGGACCTGTTGCTCGTCGTCGGTGGGTACAATTCATCCAACACATCGCACCTCGCCGAGATGGGCGAGGCCAAGCTGCCGACCTATTTTATCAAGGACGCCGAAGAGATGGTTTCTGCCGCGAAACTAAATCACTATTTGCAGGACAAACACGAGATGGCCGTCGCCGAAAACTGGCTGCCCACGGAGGGCGATCTCACGCTCGGCGTCACCGCCGGCGCGTCGTGCCCAAACAACCTCATTGAGGAGGTCATCCTCCGCGCCTACGAACTGCGCGGCGAATCCTCGGAAACCCTGCTCGACTCGATCCGCGTTTAACCGCCTCCGGATGCCCTCCAACTGCGCAGAACTCGAGGCCCGCGAACGCGACACACTTGCCCCTTATGCCCAGTTCAGTGCCGACTCCCGTGGGCGAAACATCCACGAAGAGCCGCCCGAATGGCGCACTCAATTTCAGCGCGACCGCGACCGCATCATTCACTCACGCGCCTTCCGTCGACTGGAACACAAGACACAGGTTTTTTTCAGCGGCAGCGGCGAGCACCTGCGCACACGCCTCACCCACACTATGGAGGTCGCTGCCATCGCCCGAAACATCGCCCGGGCACTGCGGCTCAACGAGGATCTCACCGAGGCGATCGCCCTCGCCCACGACCTTGGGCACGCACCGTGCGGCCATTCCGGCGAGGAGGCACTCAACGAACTTATGCAGGATCACGGTGGCTTCGAGCACAACCGTCAAAGCCGCCGCGTTGTCGAGATTCTCGAGCGAAAATACCCCGACTTCACCGGACTGAATCTCACATGGGAAACGCTCGAGGGCTTGGCCAAGCACGAACCCGCGCCGGCCATGCCGCTTGGCCAAGCGCAGGTACAGTTCCCCTCCTCCTCCCTAGAAGCGCAGGTGGCCAACCTCGCCGACGAGATCACCTACTACAGCCACGACCTCGACGACGGGCTCGACTCCGGCCTATTGACCGAAGCCCAACTCGAGCGCGATATCGACTGTTGGAAAAACGCCTCGGAGCGCATTCGCAACGAGCACGGCGATCTGCCGGAGGAATGCCGACACTACTTTATTATCCGCTGCCTGATCGACGAGCAGGTGCACGACGTCGTCGAAACCACCGAGGCCAACATCGGGGCGGTCGAGGTCGCCTCCGCTGATGATGTGCGACGACAGGAAAGCGGCATGGTCGCCTACAGCTCGGCGCGCCGCGAAACCAACCTCCAACTCCGCGCTTATCTCTACAAAAATCTCTACTTCAGCGATGTCGTGTCAGAGCCACACAAGCGTGCCTCACGTTTGCTGGGGGAACTCTTTCGGCACTATCAGGCCCATCCGGGAGACTTGGGGCCGTTCGCAGAATCCATGATCGCCGAACAGGGACTCGAGCGTAGCATCTGTGATCACCTCGCCTGCATGAGCGACCACACCGTCATCCGCGAACACGAACGCCTCCTTAACGCCTAAGCGTTTGGCGTCAGTTTTTCTTTTTGGGCTTGGTCGACTTTGACTTGCTGTCGCCCTTGGATTTGCTGTCCTTTTTTGAAGTCGATTTTTTGGAATCGGAATCCTTCTTGGCACCGGCCTTATAGCTTTCGCTGCGGTAGTCGGTCTCGTAAAAGCCGCTGCCCTTGAAGATGATACCCGCGCCGGTGCCGATCAACCGGCGCACCTTGCCCTTGCACTTGGCCTGCGGGCAGTCCGTCAGCGAATCCGCCTTGATGGACTGAAACACCTCAAACTCGTGGTCACACTTTTCACAAATG
>CAJXAU010000219.1 GCA_913050205.1 uncultured Verrucomicrobiota bacterium | reverse complement strand
GGCATGGGAGTTGTTTATAAGGCTCAACACAAAACACTTGGACGAACGGTGGCCCTGAAATTGGTTCGCTTGGGTAGTCTGGCTAGCGAGAAAACCATTAAACGATTTCAGATCGAGGCCAAGGCAGCCGCCGCGCTGCAGCATCCCAATCTGGTGGCGGTTTATGAAGTGGGCGAGGAGGATGGGCAGCTTTACATCGCCATGGAGTATGTCGCAGGCAAACGATTGTCAGATGCGTTTCGGTCGGGCGAGGCCAATTGGGAGACGGTGGCCGAAGAGGTGAAATCCATTGCCGAAGCTGTCCAGCATGCCCATCAGCAGGGAGTCATCCATCGTGACCTGAAACCGGCGAACGTCCTGTTCAACTCGTTGGGGGAACCCTGTGTCACGGATTTTGGTTTGGCCAAGATGTTTGATCATGACGAGGGTTTCACAGTGAGTGAAGAAGTCATGGGAACCCCAAGCTACATGTCCCCGGAACAAGCCAAGGGGGACAAGGCGAAGATCGGGCCGGCGACGGACATCTATGCCTTGGGCGCCATTCTTTACGAAGGGATCACCGGTCGGCCACCGTTCAAGGCCAACTCTGCCGTGGAAACCGTCAGGCAGGTTGTGGAACTGGATCCGGTTTTCCCGCAGCGCCTTAACCCGAACGTGCCAAGGCAGCTACAAACCATTTGCATGAAGTGCCTGTCCAAGGATCCGGGCAAACGATACAGCACGGCTCAGGAACTGGTTGAAGACCTTGATCGATTTCTCAAAAAGGAACCGATACACGCCAAACCAACCGGCGCATTCGAACGAATGAAGTTGTGGGCTTACCGGAAGCCGGAGTTGGCCTGGTCACTGACTTTTGTTTCCGTACTTTTTGCCCTACTGGCGCTGGCATCATTTCAGTTCCGAGAAGACACACTCAACGGCAATCGATTCTCCGCGAATCACGTGGCAAAAAATGTAGGGAACACATTGATTGGCCTAAAGAACTCGGTCGGTGCCTCCGAATTATTGAGTGAAATAAAACATCAGCTAAAAGCCGGGAATGCGAACCTGACATCCTTTTTGACGAATAAGTTGGAGCAATTAAACAGAGGAACCTCGTGGATGGGCGGAACAAATACGTTTCATAGCCTGAGTATTTTCGATCCCCAAGGCAAGTTGCTGGGAAGGTGTCCTCAACCGGAATGGCGGGAAGGCGAGGAGATTCTTCTTTATAATGATCGGGATCATTTCAAGGGAGCCACCCACATTCTCACACAAGGCTCGTCTCGGCCGTATGTTTCTCGAGCTTATCTAAGTCGGACAGACAAGGATGGGCTACACAAATTCGGGATTAGCGTGGCTCTTTTGGATGACGATAACTCCAGTCTGCTAGGTGTTTTCTTCGCTACGATCACTACAGCATCGACCCGTTCGCTGGGTGATTCAGAACATGAAGCGGTGCTCATCGCTCGCGTGGATCCCCTGGATAATGAGGAGAGCGAATATGTTCTCATCGCTCATCCGGGAATGGATGTTGAGGCGTCGGGGATTCCAATCAATCGTCGAACAGAAAATTGGTTGAACAGTACCAATGCGGTGAGTGGAGTTTATTTTGACAGCGCAGCAGAAAAAAGCCCCCGCTTCTCGGGGCTGTGGTTGGCGGGCAAGGCGGCTGTGCCTGATTCGCACTTCATCGTCGTGGTGCAATCCCGGGACTGGGTGGCGACCGCAACAGTGATAACCATCGTTATCTTGATCGTTTTGGGCCTTGTTTTGTTTGTTTCAAAACAAGTTCGTGGAACGGCAAACCGTCCAAATTAGCGCCAATTTCCTGTGTCCTCGGTGGGGGCGGAGCATTTTTTCCGAAAATCAGTGTTACTTCTCTCATGATTTTCTTTTTCATACTCATGAAGGGCAATGAAAGAAGAACAGATAAAACTTCGGACCAGACTGGAAAACTACACTCCTGATGAGATCGGGGCCACGTATCCTTTCACCAAGCGGCTGGCGCGAGACAACGCCTGGACATTGGCTTATGCCGAGCGCGTGGTAACGGAATACAAACGGTTTGCATTCCTCGCCATGGTCGCCGGGCATCCGGTGACCCCGTCAGATCAAGTGGATCAGGCATGGCATTTGCACATGCTATACACCTACTCCTATTGGGAAGATTTTTGTGGCAACGTACTCGGGAAACAACTTCATCATCAACCGACGAAAGGCGGCAGTCAGGAGCGAGACAAGTTTCACGATTGGTACGGTCGAACGAAGGAGAGTTATCTTGAGTTTTTTGGCGAACATCCCCCAAGCGATATTTGGCCCGACTCCAAAAAACGCTTTGGTGAAGATGTCCACTACATCCGTGTCAACACGAAGCGAAGTTGGGTGATTCCCAAGCCGGCGTTTATTGAATGGGATAGTCGCGAAGCAAAGCACCTTCTCTCTCGTTCAATTTTAATTCCTAGCTTGGCTGTCCTGTTGACTATCCTGATGGTCACCTTAAGCGGTTGCAGTCTTTCGATTAGTCAGAAAACCGTTCAGGCATTTCCCGTTTTAGATTTCGGTTCGTTTTTACAATTTTGGTTGCCCAGTTTGGCAATTGCGATTGGTCTTCGCTTCATTTTGAAATATTTGGAAAAGGTGAAGCCAAGTGATGAGGAATCATCAGAGATAAATCCATACGAATTAGCGTTCCTATCCGGTAAAAAGGAGAGATGCATCACTGTCGCCTTGGCGAACTTGGCACATAAGGGAGTGTTAGAAATTGATAAGAGTGAGAAGACAATAAAATTAAGCGGTGAATTACCAGACAACGCTCACGCGTTTGAAAGAACGCTTTTCAGCTCGATCAACAGCGGGGAAATCGTTGATGCAGAAATGGTGCGGGAGCGTAATGAGTACAACCTTGATTCGATCGAGTCCGGCCTTTTTTCCAAGGGCATGTTGTTAAGTGATGCAGCCCGGAACAGAGTGACTTTCATCCCCTGGATCATATCGATGATTGCTCCGATGATCGCACTTGCTGGCGTTTTGTTTGGTTCGTTTAATGGAAACACATCAGAGATGATCTTGTACACCATGGTTGGTGTGGTGGTCTCTGCTATCGTGTTTCTCCGTATGCCGTGGCGCAGTTTCTTGGGGGATCGTAAACTGTCTGAAATCAAGCTGCAGAATACACACTTGTACTCTGCTCCCTATGGCAAAACAAGTGAGGGGGCATCGGGTTTGGCGTTATCCGTGGGGCTGTTTGGGCCGGTTGTTTTGAGGGACACGTCTCTGTCTGAGGTGATCTCAGTCTGCCCGGATGGGGATTCATCCGAAGGAGGCGACGGAGATGGTGATTGCGGTGGTTGCGGTGGTTGCGGTGGGTGTGGCTGATTAATTTAGCGGGTTCACTCACTTGGCTTGGAAGCGAGTTCCTTGCCCGGGACTTTGTTGATGGTGAGATAGACTTGCTCGTTGAAGTCCGTGCCGTCAGCGGCCTTGAGTGTCAGGTTGAGTTCCATCTGGTTCACCGGTGCGATGTCCGGGATTTTCAGGAAGACCGATTCGCCGTTGTCCGCAAGCCGCACGGCCTGAATGGTCACCGGTTCCTTTCCAACCTCGCCAGTCTTGGGGGCGTACTGCTTGGAGCCGTAACCGTGGGACCACTTGTAATTCCACTGCAGCAGGCGGTAGTTGGTCGGATCGATTGCGGTGGTGGTGTCGAGTTTGAAGTTGAATTTCAGCTCGATACCGAAATTCAGCACGGTGGTGTTGAGCAGAAGATTGGAGTGCTTGCCGGTGTAGCGGAACCGGTGGACGTGGCCCTGTGACAGGCCCCTGCGACCGTTGCCATTCCAGCCGTTGAGCCCCACCGCGTAGACCTGCCCGTCAATGGGATTCACGCGGGCACGGTGGATGCCGGTGAGGGCGTCAATTTTCAATTTCACGATCGCCGCCTGGTCGTGGCCATCGACTTCCTGCAGCATCATGTAGTACAGCCAGCCTTTGCCGAAGCTGGTGTGGAGCAGTCGTCCGGAGAGCGGGCCCCAGCGTTGGTCGTCGATCCACAATTGTCCGCCAGAAGAGTTGTCGAAGTGCTGCGGCATCCAGATGATCGGTTGGTCGAACGTCTTTGGAGGGACGACTTTCTTGTGATCGATCCGGCCGCCGTCCGGTGCCCAAAACCGTTTCCCATGAACGTGCGTTTGCACGTAGCCGTAAAAACCGCCCGGTTTGAGCAGGCTCACCTTGGAGGCCGGCATCCAACTGCCCTGATTGTCGCTCACGGTCAACCGGTTGTTGGGCAGGATGCCCATGCCATTCG